>JAFTTS010000013.1 GCA_017466685.1 Clostridia bacterium | reverse complement strand
TAGAAGTAATAAAGGTGCCAAATTTCTTTTGGTCAACCGTGAAATATTCAAGCCCAACTGCTTCGGCGTAATAATCTGCAACGTCGCTCCACGAATGAAGCTCGGCACTGCCGACTGTGAACGCTTCACCGTATGCCTTTTCATTCAGAGCAAGACGTGAAATGAGCTTTGCCGCATCTTCGGAGCATATCATTGCCGCATTAAGCTTCATCGCATTGTCGGGAAGCGGACCTTTATATCCCTCTTGTGCAAGATAGAGAAATGTCGGTGCTTCGAGGCCGACAAGCTGATAACGGTATCTTGAAAATACCATTGTCGGACGGAGGATGGTGTAATTATTTCGTCCCGATGCGCGCAGGAGATTTTCTTCACGAGCCTTGTAGAGCGCGTATTTTGTTTTCTCCGAGGCAAGGAACACTTTATCGGTCGAAACATCGAGCAGACGCGGCGAGGTTTCCTTTATCGGGGTTTCTTCGTTTGCATAGACTCTGTATGACGAGAAGAAAAGGTAGTGTGCCGTGGAGTCGAGCAGCTTCATATAACGGCTTTCAAGCTCGGCTGTGAGGTAGAGCATGAGGTCAAGTATGGCATCATACTTCTTATCGGCGATAAAGCGGAAAAGCTCGTTGTCATCTTTTGCATTGAATTTATAATATGTAACATTCGGCACGTCATATGGCGGATCGTCAAGCGATACTGCATCGACGATATAACCCATTTTTGCAAGTTCAGGAACAAGATAGAAGCCTATTGCACCTGTTGCACCGAGAACAAGTACTTTTTTCATTTTTCTTCACCTCCGCAGGCTTTCATGACGGTCTTATAAAGCTCAAGCTCGTAATCGTATGTATACGGATTCTCACATTCGCCGCGAACCATTGATGCAAACGCTTTCATCATATCATCATAACGGTTGAAGTCGCCGCTTTTATAGGAGCTTCCACGATCACTCCATGACTGCTTGTTTTCAAATTCGACAGCTTCGCTCACAAGCAGATTTTCGCCGGATACGAATTCAAGTGGCTTTATCTCGATAGCCTTTTTTGTTCCCGAAACAAGCAGGCGACGCGTGGTGAAACCACCGATTTCTACAGCACTCGCCTTTGCGACGGATACGCCGTTTGGGTATTCAAATATCGCCATTCCGAAGTCCTGTGCGCTAACGCCGTCGATACCGGAGGAACGGTTAAGGGGGATAACATTTTCCGGCTTGCCTTGAATTTGCAGTATAAGATCGACAAGGTGACATCCAAGGAAAAACATCATGCCACCGGGGAATGTTTCAAGCCACTGACGTGTTTCTGTCGGGTGGTAACAGCTCATCTGTGCGTCAACGCTGATGATTTTTCCAAACTCTCCGCTATTGATACGAGAAAGAAGGTCTCTGATTATCGGATTGTAACGGTACATATACCCGACGTTAAAGGTCTTACCGCCTTTTTTTACAAGGTCGATGAGTGCCTCAAATTCGGAAACCGAAGTGCCGCCCGGCTTTTCCATATGTATATGCTTACCGTGCTTTGCGGCAAGGGTGGCATATTCGCTCAGATATATTTCCTCGGTTTCGATTGCAACGGCTTCGATGGACGTGTCGTTCATTATCTCGTCAACACTGAGCCTTTTGCAGTCGTCAAGATATCTGAAAATCTCTGGAAAACGCTCATCCTCGTTATGAGTCAGTGCGTAACCTGCGAAGTCGAATATGTTGTCATTTTTTCTGATACAGCTTATTATCGGTTGTGCGTGACTGTGACGGTTGAGGCCGATAAGTGCTATTTTTATCTTACGCATTATATATCTCCGATTTTTGTTTTTTTGAGGAAAAATTCAACATATTTATTATAACATATTGATTTAGATAATAAAATAGTGTATAATATAAAAAAGAGGTAAAATTATATAATTTTTGAGGTTTACTGATGAATAAATACAGTGCTAAAAATAATTTCAGCTTCGTCGAATTTACGATGAGCAAGCATAAATATACAGACAATCGTGCCGGCTGTCCGATGAATTTTCTCGGCTATACCAAAAGGGGACACTGCAAGATAGTTTCCGAGAAAAAGACGCTTGTTATCGATGAAGGTGAGCTTTTTTATATACCGAAAAATCTTGTTTATGAGTCATTTTGGTATCCGAGAGATGGCGAACTGAAATATCTCTCGCTTGGCTTTCACGGACTTGAGGCTCGTGAGCAGGGAAGCTATGAGCTTCAAAAAATTCAGTGTGATGATGCGCTTCGAGGGAGACTTCTCTCAATTCCGCTCGGAAATCCCGTTTCGTGTGAAGCACTCAGCGGCTTTTACGGAATCCTTGCCGACATATTCCCGACGATGGAGCGTGAAGCACCGGGCAAGGATCGAGCTATAATCGAAATGGCGAAGCATTACATAAGTGAAAATCCGAATTGTTCCGTTCCCGAAATCGCAAAAGCCTGCTTTATAAGTGAGCCGTATCTTTATCTGCTTTTTAAAAAGGTTCTCGGTACAACGCCGAATGATTACAGACAGTCGTATTTGTGTGAGCTTGGAATAGACCTGCTCAGCACCACGTCAAAATCGGTTGAGGAGATAAGTGAGCTGCTTGGCTTCAGTTCGTGCTCATATTTCAGAAAAATACTCAAAAAGCACACCGGCGCAACTCCGCGTGACATCCGAAAAACCGGTTCTCTTTGACCTCCATAATAAAAAACCCGAAGCGTTATCTTCTGCGTTTCGGGTTCTTTGTATATAAAATTATACGAAATTTATTATTTTCGGAAATGCTTTATAGAATCTTACTCCCGACCTGTCCAGCAGTATGTACAGAGCTTGCAGGCAGGCAGTCCGACGGATTCGATCATGTCATCGAGCCGCTGGAAGCTGAGGGAAGTGAAGTTGAGTTCCTTGCAGATGTCGTCAACCATTCCTTTGTATTCCGGCGTATTCGGATCGGCGTAAAGATGGAGCTTCTTTGCCGCTTCCTCTTCCGAACCTTCACGCTTTAAAATGGTACGACGGGTTATGAGGTCAAGCTCACTCTTGGAACGTGAAAAATTGAGATATTTACAGCCGTACATAAGCGGAGGACAAGCGGTTCTGATATGTACGCCCTTTGCACCGCTCTGATAGAGAAATTCGGTTGTTTCACGAAGCTGTGTACCGCGGACGATCGAGTCGTCGATGAGGAGCAGACTTTTATCGCGTATGAGCTGGTCGATGGCGATAAGTTTCATTTTTGCGATAAGACTACGCTGAGACTGTATGGTCGGCATGAAGGAACGCGGCCATGTCGGCGTATATTTGATGAACGGTCTGCCGAACGAAACGCCGGACTCATTTGCATAGCCGACTGCGTGTGCAGTACCCGAATCTGGAACGCCTGCAACGATATCGGGAGAGATGAGTCCCTTATCACGCTGTGCCAATTTCGCACCGCAACGGTTTCTCATGACCTCGACGTTAACGCCCTCATAGTTTGACGTGGTGTAACCGTAATAAACCCAGAGGAATGTACAAATGCGCATTTCCTCCTGCGGCTCCGATACGGTTTCGCACGATTCGGAGGTAAGATATACTATCTCCGCAGGCCCGAGATCCTTATAATGGGTATAGCCGAGGTTGAGGTAAGCAAAGCTTTCGAACGATGCACAGTATGCGCCGTCCTTTCTTCCGATAACAACGGGAGTTCTGCCGAGTCTGTCACGTGCCGCGTACATACCCTCGGGCGTCAGAATGAGCATGGTCATCGAGCCGTCGATAAGCTTCTGTGCATAGCGTATACCCTCAACGATCGTTTCCTTTTGGGTGATAAGCGAAGCCACAAGCTCAGTCGGGTTTACGTCGCCACCGCTCATTTCGAGAAAATGCGAGTGACCTTTTTTGAAGCAGATATCAATAAGCTCTGCGGCATTGTTGATACGTCCGACGGTCGTTATGGCGAAGTTGCCGAGATGTGAGCGCACGATAAGCGGCTGCGGCTCGGAGTCTGAGATACATCCGATACCGAGTGTGCCCTTCATTTCGCCGATGTCCTTATCGAACTTTGTGCGGAACGGTGAATTTTCTATATTATGAATAGCGCGATCAAAGCCGTTTTCTCCCCAGACAGCCATACCTCCGCGGCGTGTTCCGAGATGAGAATGGTAGTCTGTTCCGAAAAAGAGATCGAACACACAGTCCTGCTTTGATACAACTCCGAATAATCCTCCCATTGATTCTTTCCTTTCAGATAAACAAAAATTGATAATATTATTATATCACACCGAGCACGATTTTTCAAGGGGATTTTCCAATAAAATGACGCGGAGGGAATAATCTTTGTTTTGTGCTGTACTTTCGTTATATCACCGTCACCGTTTTCGGCATAAACTGTAATGCGCCAATATCGGTGCGAGAACATTTACATGAAAGGACAGTTATGAAAAAGAACCACGAATATAAATTGGCTGTTATCGGAGGGGACGCAAGACAGCTTATCGCAGCCTCCGAATTCAGGGCGGCAGGATACGATGTTTCGCTTTACGGATTTGATAAAAATGACACGCCTTCGACAAACGCAGGCACTCACGTTTCGGTCGTTGACTCGCTCTGCTGTTCTTCGAGCAGTGCCGGACTTCACGAGCTATTACACAATCTTGCCGACGGTACTGTCAGCGATTGCGGTAAGGTATGTAAAACTGCAGAGGAAGCGGTGTTCGGGAGTGATGCGGTGATACTTCCGCTTCCCGTGAGCAGTGACGGTGAGCATATCTCGATGCCACTTGCCGATGGCTGTAAGCTTACAATCGAAAAGCTTTGCACCATGATGTCAAATAACGGTACTATGCTGCTCTGCGGAGGAAAGTTACCCAAAAAAGCGGTGTCACTTTGCGAGGCGTACGGCATATCGGTTTTTGACTATTACGAACGGGATGAATTTGCAATCGCCAACGCAGTTCCGACCGCCGAGGGTGCTATTGAGATCGCCATGCACGAAACGCCGACGACGATAAACGAATCTAAGGCACTTGTTATCGGTTACGGGCGCATAGGCAAGGTGCTTGCAAGGCTTCTCGATTCACTTGGTGCAAGAGTGACGGTCAGCGCAAGGAAGGCATCGGATCTTGCGTGGATACGTGCGTACGGATATGACGTTGCCGTTACACAGAAGCTGGCACAGGTGCTTTCCGAGCAGAAGTTTGACATGATATTCAACACCGTTCCGCATAAGGTGCTCGGCAAGGGTGAGCTTGAGGCGATAGGGAAGCATGGACTTATAATCGACCTTGCATCGAAGCCCGGAGGCGTTGACATCACTGCCGCAGAGGAACTCGGGATGAATATTATCTGGGCGCTGTCACTTCCCGGAAAGGTTGCACCTGTCACATCGGGACGCATAATCGCAGACACGGTGCTCGCTTGCCTCGAAAAGTATACAGAGGGGGATTAGTATGCTTATAGGTTACGCACTTTGCGGCTCTTTCTGTACATTTTCGCGCAGTATTGCTATAATGGAAAAGCTCTCTGCCGACGGTCATGAGCTTGTGCCGATCATGAGCGAGATCGCCTACTCGACCGACACACGCTTCGGTAAAGCAGAGGATATACGTGAGCGAATCAAGGCGATATGCAAGAGGGAGATCATACACACAGTTGATGCCGCCGAGCCGCTTGGTCCGAAGGTGAAGCTTGACGCGCTGATCGTTTCGCCTTGTACGGGAAACACCCTTGCGAAGTTAGCAAACGGCGTTACGGACACGTCGGTCACGATGGCGTGCAAGGCGCATTTGCGGTGTGACCGTCCACTTATAATTGCGCTTGCAAGCAACGATGCGATGGCGGCAAATCTCGCAAATCTCTCGCGTATGCTCACCCGTAAGGCGGTGTACTTTGTGCCGCTCGTGCAGGATGATCCGCAGAGTAAGCCTCATTCGCTCGTTTCGGAGTTTGAGAGGATTCCCGAGGCTCTCACGGCG
Source organism: Clostridia bacterium (assembly GCA_017466685.1). Lineage (GTDB taxonomy): Bacteria > Bacillota > Clostridia > Oscillospirales > CAG-272 > Flemingiibacterium. The sequence continues at coordinate 8,445 of JAFTTS010000013.1, read as the reverse complement.
GCGATTGACGGACGGCAGATAAGACCGCTGTTTGTTTAGAAGATGCACGATAGCGGTTGACAAACAAAATAATATGTGGTATAATTATATGTAATTATATCATAGGTGTAATTACGTTCCGCAGGCTTTTGTTTGCGGAATGTTTTTGTGTAAAATTATGGAGGTAATGTCATGAAATACGATGTTATAATCGTCGGCGCAGGCCCTGCAGGTATTTTCACCGCGCTTGAGCTTATTCGCCGCAATGCAAACAAAAAGGTTTTGCTTATCGAAAAAGGCGCGCCTATCGAAAAACGTCATTGCCCTAAAATAAAAACTCAGACCTGCGTTCAGTGTAAGCCGTACTGTCACATCACAACGGGATTTTCAGGCGCAGGTGCTTTCTCGGACGGTAAGCTGTCACTTTCCCCCGACGTTGGTGGTGAGCTTCCCGAACTGATCGGCTGGCAGAATGCAAAGGAGCTTATCGAATATGCCGATTCCATTTATCTCGAATTCGGCGCGGACAGCCATGTTGAGGGCGTTTCGAATGATCCCTTTATAAAGGAAATTCGCAAGCGTGCGATCCAGGCAGGACTTCGCCTTGTTGACTGCCCGATACGTCACCTCGGAACGGAAAAGGCACAGGATATTTACCATGCGATACAGCAGTATCTCGCAGAAAACGGCGTGGAGCTTATGTTCGGTGCGAACTGCAGTGATCTCATTGTTGAGGGTGATGCCTGCCGTGGAGTTATCCTCTCGGAAAAGGATGGCTCCGAGCGTGAGCTGCGTGCTGATACGGTAGTTGTTGCAACGGGCAGACGCGGTGCGGATTGGCTTGAGAAGATCTGTATCGAGCACAATGTCGAGCACAAGCCGGGTACGGTTGATATCGGTGTACGTGTCGAGGTTCGTAACGAGATCATCGAGGATGTTAACAAGGTGCTTTACGAATCGAAGCTGATCGGTTATCCGAAGCCGTTCAAAAATAAGGTTCGTACCTTCTGTCAGAACCCCGGCGGATTTGTTTCGCAGGAGAATTATGACAATGATTTGGCGGTTGTTAACGGTCACTCATATAAGGAACGCAAGTCAGGCAACACCAATCTTGCGATACTCTGCTCACACAATTTCAGTGTGCCGTTCAATCAGCCGATCGAATATGCAAAAAAAGTCGGTGAGCTTACAAATATGCTCGGTGCGGGACATATCCTCGTACAGCGTTTCGGCGATATACTTGACGGTAAACGTACATGGCCGAAGGAGCTTGCACAGTCGAACGTCAAACCGACGCTTCCCGATGCCGTTGCAGGTGACATTACCGCAGCGATGCCGTACCGTGCGATGATGAATATTATCAACTTTATTCAGGCGGTTGACATAGTTGTTCCGGGATTTGCAAGTACGGAAACTCTGCTTTATTCGCCCGAGCTTAAATTCTACTCAAACCGCGTTAAGATGGACGAAAATCTCGACACCTCACTTAAGGGACTCCACTGCCTCGGAGACTCGAGCGGTTGGACAAGAGGGCTCATGATGGCGTCTATAATGGGTGTTCTGATGGGCAGAAAGATCGCCGAGAGGGGATAAACCGCCGTTATCTTCAAAAAATGGTGAAAACCCTCTTGCCAAATGACGGTTAATGTGATATAATATTATATTATCATAAAATTACAGCAAAGGACTATATAACAATGCTTAAAATAAAGAAACATATTGCAGAAAAGCTTTATGCGAATTTTGCGGCTGTCGCTCCTGCAACGGGAGAACTCACCGCAGACGATTTCGCGTCATTTCTTGAATATCCGCCGGATGATAATTTCGGTGACCTTGCGTTCCCTTGCTTCAAGCTTTCAAAGGCTATGCGTATGGCACCGCCCATGATCGCAGCAAAGCTTGCCGAGGGACTCGAAGATGACGTTATTGCAAAGGTTGACGTCGTTGGCGGTTATCTTAATATTTTCATCTCCGCATCCTATCTTGCAGGTGTACTCATGCCCGAGATCATGGAGAAGGGTGAAGCCTACGGCTCGTTCGATTTCGGTAAGGGCAAGAATGTCGTGCTTGACTATTCCTCGCCGAACGTCGCAAAGCCTTTTCACATCGGTCACCTCGGTACGACCGTTATCGGTCACAGCTTAAAGATGCTTCATGAGTTCTGCGGTTACAACTGTATCGGCGTAAACCACCTCGGTGACTGGGGTACACAGTTCGGTAAATTAATCGTTGCTTACCGTAAGTGGGGAAGCCGCGAGCAGATAGAAGACGTCGGTATTGACGAGCTTGTTGCGCTTTATGTCAAGTTCCATGAGGAAGCCGAAAAGGATGAAGCACTCAATGATGCTGCACGTGCCGAGTTCACCAAGCTTGAGCAGCATGACGAGGAAAACACCGCACTTTGGAAGTGGTTTATCGAGATCTCGCTAAAGGAATACAGCCGCACATACAAGCAGCTTGGCATCGAGTTCGATTCGTATAACGGCGAGAGCTTTTATTCCGATAAGATGCCTGCGGTCGTCAAAGAATTAAAGGACAAGAACCTTATGACCATCGACGACGGTGCATCCATCATCAATCTCGAAGCATACAATATGCCGCCCTGTCTTATACTCAAGCGTGACGGCTCAACCCTTTATCCGACACGTGACATCGCGGCGGCTCTTTACAGGAAAAAGACCTACGATTTCGACAAGAATATTTACGTCACCTCGGCAGGTCAGAGTCTGCATTTTGCACAGTGGTTCAAGGTTGTTGAGCTGATGGGTTACGATTGGTCGGACAAGCTGATCCACGTTCCTTACGGTACAGTTTCGATCAACGGCTCGAAGCTTGCGACACGTACCGGTAATGTTATTCTCTTAAAGGATCTTTTCGCTGAGTCGATTGAAAAGGTTTCGGCTATTATGGAGGAAAAGAACGCGGCTCTTGAAAACAAGGCAGAGGTTGCCGAGGCAGTCGGTGTCGGCGCGATCATCTTCCATTATCTCATGAACAGTCGTATCAAGGATATCAACTTCATTTTGGAGGATGCGCTCAACTTCGACGGAAACACAGGCCCTTATGCACAGTACACCTATGCACGTACCTGCTCGATCATCGAAAAGGCAGGCGGTGTACCCACGATAACTCCCGATGCGTCGATGGTTACGGCTCATTCCGAGGCGGCACTTCTCAAAACGCTGTCGATCTTCCCAGAGAAGGTACTCGCGGCACTTGATGAGCTTGAACCCTCTGTTATCACACGTTACATTCTTGATGTTTGTACGGCGTTCAACCGCTTCTATCATGAATGCCAGATCGTCACTGCGGACAATATGACCACACGTGACTTCCGTGTTGCCCTCACCTCGTGTGTACGCTCTGTACTCGGAAAAGCGTTTGAGCTTATATGCATGAAGAAAACCGAAAAGATTTAATGAATTATAGGAGATAAAAACAATGTCAGGACACAGCAAATGGAAAAACATAATGCATAAAAAGGAGAAGACCGACGCACAGCGCGCCAAGATCTTCACCAAGATCGGTAAAGAGATGGCAGTTGCCGTAAAGGAAGGCGGTCCCGATCCCGTTTCGAACAGCAAGCTCGCTTCTCTTATCGCAAAGGCAAAGGCTAACAACGTACCTAACGATAACAGCGACCGTATCATCAAGAAGGCATCCAGTGCAGACGGTGCGGATTACGAGGAGATCGTATACGAGGGCTACGGTCCCTGCGGCGTTGCAGTTATCGTTGAGGCGACGACTGACAATCGTAACCGTACCGCTTCCGATGTACGTCACTATTTCGACAAGTTCGGCGGCAACCTCGGTACAACAGGCTGCGTTTCGTTCATGTTCACCGAGAAGGGCGTGATCGTTATCGAAAACGACGGCAAAATCGACGAGGATCAGCTTATGGAGGATGCACTTGAAGCAGGTGCGGCAGATTTTGTCTCCGAGGACGGTGCTTTCGAGATCTCGACCGAGACCGATGACCTTGAGGCTGTCCGTGCGGCACTTGCAGACAAGGGTTACGCTATCCTTTCCGCAGACACAGACAAGGTTCCCTCGAGCTACGTAACGCTTACAGGTGAGGATGACATCAAGAATATGAACAAGCTCATCGAAGCACTTGAGGATAACGATGACGTTATCGAGGTTTATCACAACTGGGAAAATCCCGACGAAGAATAATTACAGAGCCGTCTAACCCAGGCGGCTTTATTTTTACTTAACAATCCGAAGGAGCGTTTATGGATAAGAAACTAACGATAAAAGAGATTGCCGAGCTGGCAGGTGTTTCCGTTGCGGCTGTTTCGTATACGCTGAACGGCAAAAAAGGTGTCAGCGAGGAGACCAGAAAGCGTATACTTGACACTATCAGCAGTACAAATTACACTCCCAATGTCAATTCACGCAGACTTATTCTTAAGAGAAGCTTTAATATACTGCTTGTTATTGACGGCAATGATTCTCCGCTTAATAATTTCTTTTATATTGCGGTTATTAATTCAATCGTTAAACAAGCGGCCGGAAAGGGTTACAATATAGTTCTTGCAACCGTTAACAGTGCTGATGATACCACGGTGCTTGAAAATATGCTCATGCAACGTAATGCGGACGGAATCATCTTTTTATCTGATATTTCGAGCAAGCTGCAGGGTGAGATCGAGGAGATCGGAACTCCGTTTGTCGTAATTGACTCGCAGAAAAAAGCACCTCCTTATCCGAGCGTTCATGCCGATTACACCGTGGCGGCAGAATGTGCGGTTTCGCATCTTACCTGTAACGGTCACACAAAAATCGCGATGCTTGCTTCGGACAGTATTCCCGAATATTTTATTTGTACCTTTGAGGGGTACAAGCAGGCTCTTTCGAAGGCAGGTCTGTCGGTTTGCCCCGAGTTTATACATTCTTCGGCACTTGACGAGGACTCTGTCAAAAATTGTATTGACACATTATTAGCACTTCCCGAGCCGCCGTCGGCTATATTCTGTACAAGCGATATTATTGCCGTTGATGCCATGAACCATCTGCAGAAAAGGGGATATAAAGTGCCCGATGATTTTTCGGTCTGCGGTATTGACGACATTGTTCTGGCGCGGTATCATTTCCCATCGCTCACAACGGTGCACATCGACAAGGACGCAATGGGACGTCTTGCGGTTGATATGCTTGATAAGCTGATAAACGGCGAGAGGGTAGAGGATATCGTTCTCTCCTCATGTGATCTTATTGTGCGTGATTCGGTCAGAGCGAAGAATTAAACTTAATTTTTACAAAATCGTTTAAGCTATTGACATTTACCTCCGTATAGTGTATAATATTTACGAAACTTAATCGTTTCAGTAAATATACGGAGGTTTTTATTATGCCACTTTATGAAGATAAGCACAATGCCGAAAACCGCGTCAAGGTCAGTGCAAAGGCACTTGCAGAGTCCCGGTGCGGTACAAAGAAGATAGTTGACGAGCTTCTGTCGATTATCAAGGACGGAAAAACAAAAATAGCATTTGACGGATGGTACGGCGTGGATTTTAATGCAATCGTTTCACCTCTTGCCGATGCTCTCAAGACGCAGGGAATCACTGCGAAGCTTATCCCGACTCACACGCTTTTCAAATCGCTTGAGGAAATGAAGGCCTACAAGCAGCCTAATATCACAGATGATCCCGGATTTGGTTATGTAAACTCGGACGGCAAACTCGAGGAACTCATGGACGACGCCAAGACGGATGAGCTTTGCGCTTCACTTGATGGTGAGGGTGTGTATATTGTTTACGGATACGGTGCCGCAAGCGAGAAGTTACTTTCGCTGATGGATGCTGTTATTTACTGTGATAAGACCATGCAGTCGATGCAGTGGCAGATGTGGGACGGAGAGATGATCCCGTTCGGACTCGATCATCCCGATCCCGATTATAACTGGAAGGAATTTAACTACTGCGATTTCTATCTGCTCTACAGACACAAAAAGAATCTTTACACAAAGATGGACTATTATATTGAAGCGGTTGATCCGGGCAGCATGAAGATGGTCACCCGTGCAGCGTACGATGAGATTGTTTCAAACGTTGTAAAACAGCCGATCAAGCAGGTTCAGATATTCCAGCCCGGTCCCTGGGGCGCATACCGTTACCGTGATCTTTGGGATGTTCCCGGACTTGAGTGCAGTGCATGGAACAAGATGTCCGGTCCCGAGATGAGCGTTGTGATCGATTTCGGCGGCGAGGATATGCTCAATATTCCGCTTATAAATCTGCTTCAGTATAATGCAGAGGTTACCGGTAAAAAGGTCAGCGAGAAGTACCCCGATCTTTTCCCGCTTGATATCTGGCTTGATGACGGTTATTTCCCCGAGCCTCAGCCTGCAGAGCGTATCTCGATGCCGATACATAACCATCCTGACAGCAGTTATGTTGAGCGTCACTTCAACGAGCCTCTCGGTCGTTACGAAACCTATTACATAGCCGAGGCATATGAGGGCGCGAACACCTGGATGGGTTACTATGACGATTGTGACCTTGAGGAATGGGAGAGAAAATGCAGAGAATCAAACAATCTCACACCTATTGAAGATTGGAAAAAGTACGTCTGCAACTGGAAATCGAACGTCGGTGACCTTTACCTGATACCGCCCGGAACAGCTCACGGACACGGTGGAAATCAGATGGTTCTTGAAATGGACACCTCTCCTTCGATCGCGGGAACGGAATATTCCTTCTTCCAGTACGATTTTGCACGTAATTCGTGGGACGATAACACCAAAACAATGACAGGTAAGCCGCTTAAAATGCACCTTGAACACGGCTTCGACAACGAGCGTTACCGCAGAGAGAGCTTTGTTAAGGATAAGCTTCGCGCAAGACCGGAGATAGTTTCCTGGAACAAGGAATGGTATATGGATCGCTATTCAACTCTTGATGAAATGCCCTTTGACGTTGAGCGTATCTTCTTCGATAAGCGTGCGGAAAACACCACGGACGGACGTTTCCTGCAGATTCTCACGCTGACGGTCGGTCATAACGTGACCATTCGCTCGAAGAATGATCCCGAGCTTTCGGCAAGCATTGAAAGACTTCAGTGTATTGCAGTTCCGGCGTGCTTCGGCGATTATGAGATAATCAGTGAGGACGGAAGCGCTTGTACTGTTGTTTGCTTCCATCTTAAGGATTGCTAAAGCGTATATAAACAAAACAGCCGCAGAAGTGGTATTTTTTCACCTTTGCGGTTGCTTTTTATTGTAGTTTCAAACGCCCTCGCCGTTAAACGTAGGAATGAAACTCTCCTTGGCGGCGCCGCCTTGCTGTATGAAGGCGTTTTTCATTCCGATGGAGAGGGCATGGTCGATGAGCTTGTTATATTCATAAGTCGTAACCTTACGTGAAAGCTCCGGGTGACGCTCCTTATCGAGCGAGTCGAGAGGGGTATATTGGCTCATAAGGCTGTAACAGATCGAGTTCCCGTATTTTTCGAAAAGATAATCGATCACACGTATCGACTCGGCAAGCTGTCCCGGAAGTAAAAGGTGACGGACGATCACGCCGCGTGTCATAATACCGTCATCGGTGAATTCTGCCGCGCCGATTTTGTTTACCATATATTCAAGCGACTTCGCGGCATTTTCGGGATAATCGGCGGCACGTGAATATTTTTCGGACAGCTCGGGCGAGAGATACTTGAAATCGGGCAGGTAAACGTCGATCATGTCCGCGATCTCACCGAGAGATTCGACTCTTTCATAGCCGCTTGTGTTGTAGACTATCGGAAGCGTAAGCCCGGCTTTTCGTGCGATGCTTACGGCTTTTTTTATTTGCGGTGCGAACATCGTCGGCGTGACGAGGTTTATGTTGTTAACGCCCTGTGCCTGAAGCTTCAGAAATATCTCGGCGAGGTGTTCTTCCGTAACTGTGATACCGTGCTCTGCCGTATTTCCGCGAGATATTGCGGCGTTCTGACAGTATACGCATCCGAGCGTGCATCCGCAGAAAAAGACTGTACCCGAGCCGTTTTTGCCCGATAGACACGGTTCTTCCCAATAGTGCGGTGCGGCACGTGCAACGCGGATCTCATTTGTTTGTCCGCAGAATCCGACCGAGACTGCACGATCCTTGTTACAAATGCGTGGACAGAGATTGCATTTTTCCATGTTATTCACCTATCGGGGAATCGGTTTCTCCTCTTAAAAAGGCGTGTACTGCGGCGATCTCCGTTTCGTCCTCGATGATTCCGGGCTTATAAAGATCTGTGTAAACATAGCAGGGAATAACCTCATCGGTGACCGAGATCAGCTCATCATTAACGACTTTCAGCTTGAGCCTATAAACGATCGTGCGATTTTCCTCACTGCGCGAACCGCCGAAAACAAAGTTGCCGAGCGAATGGACGATGGTTTTTCCGTTATATATTTCGATTGGCTGGAGGACGTGCGGATGGTGACCGATAACGATGTCGATGCCGTTGTCGAGCATTCGTCTGCAGCCT
>JAFTTS010000012.1 GCA_017466685.1 Clostridia bacterium | reverse complement strand
TGGCAGAGCTTGTCAAGATCGATCCCAAGGCAATCGGCGTCGGACAGTATCAGCACGATATGAAGCCGGCACGTCTTGATGAGGCACTCGGCGGCGTTGTTGAGGACTGCGTAAACTCGGTCGGCGTTGACGTAAATACCGCTTCCTATTCCCTGCTCTCATACGTTGCAGGCATAAATACAACCTCCGCTAAAAACATCGTTAAATATCGCGAGGAGAACGGTGAATTCAAGTCGCGTGCAGAGATAAAGAAAGTGCCGCGTATCGGCGACAAGGCGTTCGAGCAGTGTGCAGGATTTTTACGTGTATCGGGTTCGTCCGAAATACTCGACTGCACCGGTGTTCATCCCGAGAGCTACAGCGTTGCGAGAGCGCTTCTCGAAAAGTTTGACTACACGCCCGAGGACGTACGTCTTTCACGTCTTGCGGGACTTCGCGAAAAGGTTAAAAAACATGGCTTCAAGAATATATGTGAGGAGCTTTCTGTCGGTGAGCCGACGCTCGTTGACATCATCGGCGAGCTTGAAAAGCCGGGACGTGACGTTCGTGACGACCTGCCGCAGACCGTGCTTCGTGACGATATCCTCGATATAAACGACTTAAAGCCAGATATGATCGTTACGGGTACAGTCCGCAATGTTATCGACTTCGGTGCATTCGTTGACATCGGTGTACACCACGACGGTCTTGTACACATCTCCGAGATCAGCGAAAAATATATCAAGCATCCGAGTGAGGTTCTCGCCGTTGGTGACGTAGTGCAGGTCAAGATCAAATCGGTTGACCTCAAAAAGCACCGCATCGCACTGACGATGAAGTTCTGATATGTCAGCAAACCGAAGAACAAAGAAGCTTATTATATCTCTTGCAGTAATCGTCCTTGCCCTCGTTTTACTCATTTTCGGCGAAAGAATATCGGAAGCGATCGAGAGCGTCACCGGCATACCGAGCCTTTCAAAATTCCCGAAGATATTCTCATCAAAGCCAAAGGACGGCGAGGTGCAGATTCACGTCATAGACGTTGACCAGGCAGACAGCATCTTAATTCGCAGCCGCGACGGAAATATACTTATCGACACAGGTACAAACGATTCCGAGGCGGCTCTCAAAGCCCATCTCGATGCCTGCAAAATCAAAAAGATAGATTATCTTATCTGTACGCATCCGCATACGATCACATCGGCGGCGCGGACATGGTTATAGAAGAATACAACGTTAAAAAGGTGCTCATGACCTACATGAACGACGACTCGACAACCTTTGATATGCTGCTCGAGAGCATCGACAGATATGACGTCACTTCCGAAATTCCGAAAATCGGCACAGAGTATACCCTCGGTGAGTTAAGCTTCAAAATCCTCGCACCGCTTGAGGTCTCCGACGACGGAAACGAAATGAGTCTCATCGTCAAGTTAACTCACGGCGATATGGATTTCATCTTCATGGGTGACGCAGGTGAAACGACCGAAAAGCTCCTGCTTGAAGCTTACACCGTTTCAGAGCTTGACTGTGAATTTTTAAAGGTCGGTCATCACGGCTCGGAAAGCTCGTCAAGTGCGGAATTTCTCTCTGCCGTATCGGTGGATATTGCGGCGATATCCTGCGGTAAATATAACGAATACGGTCATCCGCGTGGTGAGGTGCTTGATCGTCTTGCCGATTCGGGCTGTGACACAGTGCTTCGTACCGATACGATGGGAACAGTCGTCGTCAGCTCAGACGGAAGCTCGCTCAAGGTTATAAGCGAATAAGCAACGCCGTGAATTTTTCGCTTAACTATTGACACGGGAAGAAATTCCATGTATAATATTGTTATTATGTTTATTTATTGAAAGGAAAATCAAACAATGGCAAACGACAAAAAACTCGTTGAAGCGATTACGTCAATGGACGTTGACTTCGCGAAGTGGTATACAGATATTTGTAAAAAAGCCGATCTTATCGACTATTCAAGCGTAAAGGGATGTATGATCATCCGTCCTTACGGCTACGCTATCTGGGAGCTTATCCAGAAAAATCTTGACGGACGCTTCAAGGAGCTCGGTCACGAAAACGTATATATGCCGATGTTCATTCCCGAATCACTTCTTCAGAAGGAAAAGGATCACGTTGCAGGCTTCGCTCCCGAGGTTGCCTGGGTAACACACGGCGGAAGCGAAAAGTTAACCGAGCGTATGTGTGTACGTCCCACATCGGAAACACTTTTCTGCGAGCATTATGCAAATATCATCCGTTCTTACCGTGACCTGCCGAAGCTCTATAATCAGTGGTGCTCGGTCGTACGCTGGGAAAAGACCACACGTCCGTTCCTTCGTTCGCGTGAATTCCTCTGGCAGGAAGGACACACCATGCACGCAACCGCAGATGAGGCTATTGCGGAAACCGTACAGATGCTCAATGTCTACGCCGATTTCCACGAAAAGGACCTCGCAATCCCGGTTGTAAAGGGCGCAAAGACACCGAGCGACAAATTCGCAGGCGCAGAGGATACTTACGCAATCGAAGCACTTATGCACGACGGTAAGGCTCTCCAGGCTGCAACCTCTCACTATTTCGGAAACGGCTTCGCAAAAGCGTTCGATATTACTTACACCGATAAGGAAAACAAGCTCGTTCATCCCTTCCAGACCTCATGGGGCTGTACCACCCGTATGATAGGCGGTATCATCATGACTCACGGTGACGATAACGGTCTTGTTCTTCCCCCTGCAGTTGCACCGATCCAGGTCGTAATCATCCCCGTTGCAATGCACAAAGAAGGCGTTATCGACGCGGCAAAGGGACTCGCAGACAGACTTAAAGGTAATTTCCGCGTGAAGCTCGATGATTCAGACAATTCACCCGGATGGAAGTATGCCGAATATGAGATGAAGGGTGTACCGGTACGTATCGAGATCGGTCCTCGCGACATCGAAGCAAATCAGTGTGTAATCGTTACACGTCACGACCGTGAAAAGACCGTCATCAGCCTTGACAACCTCGAAGCAGCAGTTGCAGAAAAGCTTCAGGCAGTTCGTGACGGACTCTACGCAAAGGCTCTCGCTAACCGTGAAAGACGTACCTACAACTGCGAAACCATGGACGAGATCATTGCAAAGCGCGCTGAAAACGGCGATGGCTTCGTTCGTGCAATGTGGTGCGGCGATCCCGAATGTGAGGACAAGGTTAAGGAAGTTACAGGCGTCGGTTCGCGCTGTGTACCGCTTGAACAGGAAGCTATCTCCGATAAGTGTGTATGCTGCGGCAAGCCTGCAAAACAGCTCGTTTACTGGGGTATCGCATATTGATGACAGCATATGGAAGCGTTTCCATGTCATATATTGTGCGTTGAAATCCTCCCTCATTTATGATAAAATATACGTGTACGGCAGACAATACCGTGCACGTTTTTTATTATGAAAAGGAGGTTTTTAATGAAGTTTTTACGAATACTTTCCCTGATGCTCATCTGCCTTTTTGTTTTCACTGTGAGCACCGCCGCACACGAGGAGATCGCCGTCCGCTTAAACGGCAACGACACCGAAATAGGTGCACTGCTTATCGGCAGCACTACATATGTCCCGTTTGACAAGGCAAATGAAATACTGTCTGACGGAAACGCCAAAATAAGCGGCAGTGCTGCAGAGATGCGCGCATCGACACCGTTTGCAACCATCACCGCACGTGACGGCGACTGTTACCTTGAAGCTGAGGGACGTTACATCGGCGGCAGTGACGTTATAACGGTCAGCGGTATGCTTTATGTGCCGATACGTTCGATCGCAAAGGCATACAACGCCGACGTCGAATGGCACGCAGACACGAGCAGTATCGACCTTAGCGCAACGGTTGGCGACAGTATCATTTCGGGCGACGAATTTTACGACTCCGATGAGGTATACTGGCTCTCACGCATAATCAGTGCAGAAGCGCTCGGTGAACCGCTTGAGGGCAAAATCATGGTCGGAAATGTCATACTCAACCGAGTTCGGAGTGGCGACTTCCCAAACAGCATCTACGGCGTTATTTTCGACACGACTCACGGCGTACAGTTCACACCGACGATGAACGGCACAATTTACAACACACCCTCGGAGGAAAGCATCCTTGCGGCAAAGCTCTGTCTTGACTCCTATTCCCTCTCGAATACCGCACTCTACTTTCTGAACCCCGACAAGGCAACAAATTTCTGGGTTCCGAACAACCGCCCGTACTTAACGACGATAGGTTGTCACGATTTTTATTCATGAATATCAAGGCTGTCTGTTAAGCGGACAGTCTTTTTTATCTTCAAAGCCGAATGTCGAATCACGCCGACGATTGTTTGTATATAATTGCGAAAACCCATTGAAATTTACCAAATTTTGTATTATAATATAATTAATGGAAATAAATGACATATAAGAGGTACGGCAAATGAAATACACCTATGAGCTTACGATAACAGAAAAGACCGACGATCCGGGAGACAAACACACAGTATACGGTGTAAGAGTCCGTGAATCGGGGAGATGCGAATATATACGTCAGGTTGATGATATATTTTTCGATAAAAAGACGGCAGAGCGTTTCGTTGAAGCCTGCAATATCCTCGCTCTTGATCCCGATCACCTCGACGATGTTATTGCAGATGCGCTCTGCGTTTAAACAACAGATTCAAATACAAGAAAGAACTGCCCCTTTTACGAGACAGTTCCATTTTTTATTTGATTCTTCCGAGCATCGTCGCAAATTCGGCACGTGAGATCTCGGAGCCGGGTCTTACCGTACCGTCCGTGAAGCCCTTGATAATACCTGCTCCGATACATTTTGAAACTCCGTCAAGTGCCCACTCGGCGATGGATGAGGAATCCGAGAAGGTGATCTCTGTCTGCTCCTGCTCGGAAAGTATTCCGCCAAGCACCTTGCAAACCTCCTGACGGGTTATGGTCGCGTTTGCATCGAAGATAACCGTACCATCCTCGAGTGTACCGCGTCCGCTCATTAGTCCGCCTGCGATAACAGCACGTATGTAGGGCAGCTTGTCCTCGGGAGTGTCCTCCTCACACATGATTCCCTCGCTTACGTAAGGCGTTATATCCATTCCGAGTCTGCGTGCGAGTATCTTTGCAAATTCGCCGCGTGTCAGCTTTAAATCGGGAGCGTATGTGAGAGTGCCGTCCGTTTCTTCACAGTCCGCATCCTCAAGCGCGTAAATTTCATAGAGCGTCAGTATGCTGTCCTTTGCCCCGTGTCCGTCAAGTCCCGCAATCGGCGACGGTT
>JAFTTS010000011.1 GCA_017466685.1 Clostridia bacterium | reverse complement strand
CGCGAAGCATATCGAATACATCGGGAGTAAATGCCCAGCAGTTCATCGAAACCACCGACTTGCGGTCAAGATCCTACCATGTGTCGTTCTCGCAGTACTGAACAACGCCGTCATTCTCCTGAATCTTTGTGCGCTCAACAACATTTTTAAGCTGACCGTTAACAACATCGCAGATTCCACGAGAAACATAACCGTTTTCGGTGATGGTGTTTTCGAGGATGTAACCTGCCATTGCGAAGTGTCCCTTATCCTTTGCGTCTGCCATCTTGTCATAAAGCTGCCTAAACGCATCTCTGCCGTAAAAGTCATCGGAATTGATGATCGCAAATGGCTCGTTTACAACATCTGCCGCCATAAGTGCCGCGTGTGCAGTACCCCAGGGCTTAGTGCGTCCTTCGGGAACAGCGAATCCTTCCGGAATCTTATCAAGCGCTTGGAAAACATACTCAACCTTTATCGCACCCTCAATGCGTGCTCCGACGGTTTCACGGAAAATCTCGTAATTTTCCTCCTTGATAATGAAAACCACTTTATCAAAGCCTGCCTGTATCGCGTCATAAATGGAAAAGTCAACAATAAATTCGCCATGAGGTGTAACGGGATCGATCTGCTTGAGACCACCGTATCGGCTTCCCATACCTGCTGCCATAATAACCAGTGTCATATTCGTTTCTCCTTTTTAAATTACATATTACTTGTGTCAATGCCCATCTGTCCCATGAGCTTTTTGTTAAATTCCTCAGCCGTGTTGAAGCCCATCTTCTTCTGACGGTTGTTCATTGCGGCAATTTCAAGAATGATCGCAAGGTTTCGTCCCGGCTTAACGGGTATCGTCGTTGTCGGGATCTTGATACCGAGGATTTCGGTATATTCGGATTCGAGTCCGAAACGGTCATACATTTTGCCCTGAACCCAAGGCTCAAGATTGATTATCATATCGATCTTCTCGGTCAGCTTGACAGCACCCATACCGAAAATACGGCGAACGTCAACGATACCGATACCGCGAAGCTCAACATAGTGACGAATGATCTCGGGCGCACTTCCGACGAGCGTCTTTGCGGACACACGCTTGATCTCAACCGCATCGTCAGCAATGAGACGGTGACCGCGCTTTACAAGTTCAATAGCCGTTTCCGACTTACCGACTCCGGAATCTCCGAGAATGAGAACACCCTCACCGTAAACTTCAACAAGTACACCGTGACGTGTGAGACGCGGAGCAAGCTGTACATTCAAAAATGCAATAAGTGCTGCCATAAATGCGCTCGTTGAATCGGCAGTACGAAGTATCGGCACCTCGAAATATTCACCAAGCTCAATAAACTCGGGAAAAACCTCAAGCGAAGACGAAATAACGACCGCAACCGGTTTGCTTTCAAGGAAACGCGTGATCGAATTGCGGCGTTCATCAGCAGTCAGCGAGTGAAGATATCTGTGTTCAACCTTGCCGATTATCTGTATGCGCTGCGGCTCATAGTGATCAAAAAATCCCGCGAGCTGGAGTCCCGGACGGTTAACATCCATGAGGTGAACAAGAATCTTATCGGCATCGTCGGGCAGATAAAATTTTTCAAGCGAAAACTCGGAAATTATCTTTGAGAGTTCAACTGTATAAACATCGGACATACGAGATCCATACGGAAAAGTTTTCCGCTTATCCTTTCATTGTGATGTAGTAAAAATCCATACATTATATAGTATACCACATTTTGGTGATATTTTCAAGTGGTAAACGAAAAAAATCCCCGTAAATTTTACGAAGATTCATGCTTGACAAAAAGCTTTATTCATGCTATAATATTTGTGTCATGCAACTGACGGAAGTGGAAGTAACCACGGGGAGCATGACCGTAGTAAGCCGACCGTCTGGGCGAATGTCCCGGATAGTGGGCATTTTTTGTTTCAATAAATTCTTTTTTGGAGGTTTAATCATGAAAGAACTTGAACTCAAATACGGCTGTAACCCCAACCAAAAACCTGCACGCGTTTACATGAAGGACGGAGAGCTTCCCTTCGAGGTTTTGAACGGCCGTCCCGGATTCATCAACCTGCTTGATGCATTCAATTCGTGGCAGCTTGTCCGTGAACTGAAGGAAGCAACAGGACTTCCTGCGGCGGCATCATTCAAGCACGTTTCTCCTGCAGGTGCGGCAGTTGCAGTACCGCTCGATGCAACACTCGAAAAGATGTATTTCGTCGAGGGCGTTGAGCTTTCGCCCATCTGTACGGCATACATCCGCGCAAGAGGTGCGGACAGAATGTCGAGCTACGGCGATTTCGTTGCACTCTCGGATGAATGTGACGAGCAGACCGCAGCCTTTCTCGCACGTGAGGTATCGGACGGTATCATCGCACCATCATATTCCGAAAAGGCACTTGAAATTCTGAAAACCAAGCGTAAGGGTACATACTGCGTCATCAAGATGGACACAAATTACGTTCCGGAAGAACTTGAAACAAAGCAGGTTTTCGGCATCACCTTCGAACAGGGCCGCAACAACATAAAGCTTGACAATTCCCTTTTCGACAACATAGTAACCGAGAACAAAAACATCCCCGACTCGGCAAAGCGTGACCTCCTCATTGCGATGATCACCCTCAAATATACACAGTCAAACTCCGTATGCTATGCTTACGGCGGACAGGCTATCGGCATCGGAGCAGGCCAGCAGTCGCGTATCCACTGCACAAGACTCGCAGGCAACAAGGCAGATGTATGGTTCCTGCGTTCTCATCCGAAGGTACTGAATCTTCCCTTCAAGCCCGAGATCCGTCGTCCAGACCGCGATAACACCATCGACGTTTATATCTCTGACGATTACCTCGACGTTATCGGTGACGGAGCATGGGAGAATATATTCACAGAAAAGCCCGAGCCGCTGACTCGCGAGGAAAAGCGTGCATGGCTCGATAAGGTGAGCGGTGTTTCGCTCGGCTCGGATGCCTTCTTCCCGTTCGGTGACAACATCGAGCGCGCACACAGAAGCGGCGTTGAGTACATCGTTGAAGCAGGTGGTTCGGTTCGCGACGATAACGTTATCGAAACCTGCAACAAATATAATATCGCGCTTGCAATGTGCGGAATCAGATTGTTCCACCATTAAGAGCTTTTGGGAGTCAAACGGCTCCCTTTTTTATTTTGCATTCCGAACAGACGTTTATATCTTCCACTTTCTGTCGCCAACCATAGCCTCTGCGCTGAAGGTGTCGCTTCCGGACTCGGCGGCACGGAGAATACGCAGGAGAGATTCACATTCAAAAGGCAGTGTCGGATATGCGTCATCGAGCCCAACAACGCGTACGCGAACGGGATAATTACCTGCACCGAGTGCCGCAATACGTTCGCAAAGTGCGCGCCACACATCACCTTTTAAAACTCTTGCCGCATCAATTGAAAACGCACGGGCAAGTCTGAAAATAAAGCCTATACGACTTGTGCATCCCTCGAAATTTGCTGTATAAACCTTTACCGTTTGTCTTACTGCTGCGGTCATGTTTTTATCCTCCGATTCATCCCGAATATTTGTTCGGTTTTCTTTGATGAATCAATTATAGCACAAATGTTCGGTTTTGTCAATAGTTTTTTGAAAATTTATTTTTTGAAAGTTTTTCGTCGATTTTTCCCTGTTGCCACCTGTACTTTTCGCACTTTTGCTTTTGTATCTTTCATAAATTTTCTCAAAAAAAGCGAACGGCACAACCGAACACACGATCGCACCGTTACACTGTATAATTATTTTGCTGCCTCACATTTCACGTCATACGTAAAGCTTTTTACCATTATATAATATATAAGCCGCAGCGAAAAAACCACGGCTTTTCAAAAATCATCAATTACCTCGAGCGATATTGATGTTCTTTATATGCTCCGGCTCGGTCGTTGCAAAAAGCATACGTCCTGCACTGTCGGAAACGAAATAGAAATAATTGCTCTCGTTCGGATAGAGGGCATATTTGATCGCGTTGAGACCGGGATTTGCGATCGGTCCGGGAGGAAGTCCCTGATTGGTGTACGTGTTATAAGGCGTAACATATTCGGTGTCCTCGCCTGTCATACCGTCCGGACGTCCGCCGAGATCATGCTGCATTGCGTACATGATGGTTGCGTCCGAGTTGAGGAACGGGAACGTAGCCGAATATTTAAGTCTGTTATGGAAGACAGAGGAAACAAAACCGAGCTCATCGGCATAACGTGTCTCTTTTTCAACCATCGAAGCAAGGATTATCGCTTCATCGACCGTCATATTAAGATCGATACAACGGTTATAATATTCCTCAACAAACTTACGGTCAAAGTTATCAAGCAGCTTCTTTATTACAGTGACCTCGCTCGAATCCTGATAGAAATTATACGTATCGGGGAAAAGATAACCCTCAAGACGGTATATTCTGTCAGGGCTCACCTCAAGATTTTCAAGGAAACGATACTCGAAGTCGTAATTCTGTATCACATCAACGAATCCCTCACGTGTACCGATTCCGTTCGATACAAAGAGATCGATGATCTCATCAACGGTGTAACCCTCGGGGATCGTCAGACGGATTTCGGCACGCGATGTGCTTTCTTTGAACGAAGCTCTCAAATAGTCATAGTTAAGTGAAGTTGAAACCTCATATGTTCCCGGAATAAATTCAGCATTCTCATCCTTAAGATTACTCCAGAATTTAAAAGCCCATTTATACTTGATTGCACCGGCATCATGAAGCGCATCGGCAACATCATCAATCGAAGCATTCTCGGGAATCGTCACGCTGACCATTTTCTCATCAACGACAAACTTGAAAATATCGTTGCCGGTGTTGATTATAAACAGCGAAAGACCAACCGCAACGGCAATAACAACAACGATATAAACCATCGCCTTAACAAGACTCATTATAGCACTTGTTGCCGAATCGGTACCGCGGCTGTCCCCTCTCACGCGTTTTGACGATTTGCGGCTCCAGGTCACCTCGTCAATTTCGAAATCCTGTTCTTCGCTTCGTGCACTTGACTGCGGCGATATAGCGGACACATTATGCGAATAAGCACTTCGGTTACTCGCCACGGGATGATTGGTGGCAGGTGCTGAAGCTCCTGAAACGCGACGCTGTGGAGCATCGGGAGTTACCGGAGGACGCGGCGTATTTTGAGACGGCTGCACAGCACGCACTTTGGAATTTTGCAAAGAGGTATTCTGAGGCGGTCTTGGCGGAATGGGACGGTTTTGCTGTACATTCCCGGCAGCATTTCTGGGCTGAGATGACTGAAGTGGCCGTATAGACGTCGGTGACACAGGCTTCGGCTCTGTTCTGAGAGGTGTCTGCGTTGTCACAAGCGGTCTGTCCGACGGTCTTGGAGCACTGTTCTGCGGCTGTGTCTGCACATTCGGCAAACGACTCGGTGCACTCGGCATTGATGATATCGGAGCCGACGGAGTTGTCTGTCCGGGTACACTTTGCCTTGGTGTCGGCTTTTGCGTCATCTGCTGTTCACGGAGAAGCTGCTGACGTCTTTGTGCCTCCTGCATTGGTGTGAGCTTTGGCTGATCCGATTTCTTCTGTACGCTTTCCATCGGTGACACCCGGGACTGCGATTTAAGCGGACGTATTACCGCACCGCCCTGAAGCTTTGCAGTATTCTGCATATCGGATGCAGGCGGAGCTTTGGGAGACGGCTGGCGGCGAAAAACTATCGTATCACTGCCAAGCTCCGGACTCTGCCCGTTTGTGCTCATATTTTTGTTATCTTCCATATTTGAAAATCCTTTCAAGGAAATCGGTTTTACAATTTATAACATTCAAAACTGTATCGCGGCAACTATGAAAACAAGCACCGCAACCAAAAACGGAGGAGCAAGAAGTGCTTCCGAAAATTTTTTCAGGTTGAATTTGGGACACGCCTCTGCATAGTCCGCTTTTTTGCCGGCAAGTGCGTATCCGTAATATATACGCTCACATTCACCGAAAAAGACGAGCAGGCATACAAGAAACAGACTGCCGAGTGCGAATATTAAAAATCCTGTGCTTTGCGGCTTTGTTATAACAGTTCGTACGGTTTCGCCTGCCGCAAGATTGAAAACGGAATACAGGAGATGACACAGCATTGATGCAAAGACCGAGCGTGTCATATACATGATGATCGCGAACATAAGTCCCGCAAAGAAGTATACGGGGAAATTACCGAACGCAATTCCGAACATACCGTAAAGCGCGGCAGAAGCGATCACCGAGGTGACAACTCCGCTTGACTCATACTCGGCACAGATTATCGCACGGAAAAGTATCTCCTCGCATATGGCAGGCATGAGTGCAAACGTAATGAGCAAATATAAAACGCCCGGATCGGTACCGTTCAAATAATATGAATAAACCGAATAATCCCCGTTATGTGAGCTTATCTGATAGATAAAAAGCTTGAGCAGAGTGTCGCCGAGAATGAGCGTCACCGAGCCGAGGATCGTAACGAGAAGCTTTTCGATTCCGAAAGGAGCGAAACGTAGTTTTTTAACAAATCCTTCGCCCTTTAGCTTTGAATAAAACGCACTCGGAACAAGCAGAATAACGATCTGCAGAACAATAACCGCAAGACAGATATTCTCCTGATACGAAAGCACATCAAATTCAATATACCGTGACGCCGCAAGCAGCAACATAACCACTATAACAAGAAGCGGCGCCATGAAGGTAGACTTAAATTTCATTATTATCTCCGAATTTATTATTTACCGCCAACAACCTTGATTCCCTTCTCGGTCGCAATAAAGTCAACCGAAAGGTCAAAGCGTCCACGCGGCAGAGAATCGATTATATAGTCGCTGTATATCATGCCGACCTTTGAACCGATATATGAGCCTAAATAGCGGTCATAATACCCTTTGCCGTAACCGAGTCGGAAGCCGTTTTTATCATAAACCAGCGCAGGAATGATACAAGCGGACGGTGCGGTTGAAGCGCGGTCATATCTGGGCAGGTCGGGAGTCGGTTCAAGAAGACCGTATGTTCCCGGTTTAAGCTGATCGAGCGAGGTGACATAGTGATATTCCATATCGTGAGTTTCGGGAATACAGCGCGGAAATGCAACCTGCTTGCCGTCCTTTAGTGCACGCTCGGCAATCGGAAGGACGTTAACCTCATCGCCCTTCGGCGAATACATAAGAAGCACCGAAGCATAGCGGTAAGTCGCAAGCGAGATGAAGGTATTGCAGATCTTTTCGTCCATCTGTAATTTTTTCTCGTGAGGGATTGCCGCACGCAGAGCCTTGTATTTTTCGCGTATATCGTTTTTTCTTCTTCTGATTTCGTACATTATGACCTCCAATTCACGCCTGAACAGCTGCATGAAGCCCTGAAGCCATGTCCTCCGAAACTAAAACGCGAACAAGCGCAAGACCAAATTCAAGCGCAACGCCCATACCCTTACCGGTTATATATTTGCCGTCGACAGCGACCGACTTTTCGGATATTTTTGCACCGTGAAGCTTGTCTTCGAAGCCAGGATAGCAAATTGCCTCTTTGCCGACAAGAAGATCACGTTCGCCGAGTATAAGCGGAGCGGCACAGATAGCGGCAAGATATTTGTCGTTCTCCACTGCGTAGGTAATAAAACGGTTTACGGTTTCATCCGCCTGCAGATTGAGCGTACCCGGCATACCGCCCGGAAGAATAACCATATCGGCAGGATTCTTTGCGAGCATTTTTTCCGCTTCATAAGTGGTAATATCGGCGATCACCTCAATACCGTGTGAGCCGCGTACAACCTTACTGCCGACACCGACAGTCGAAACCTTGACACCTGCACGGCGCAAAAGATCGAGCGGACAGAGTGCTTCAACTTCCTCAAAGCCCTCGGCAAGAAACATATATACCATTTTATACCTCCTGAGTCAAATATATATTTATTATAGCAAAGCAAATCCCAAATCGGGGGGAAAGAAACTTAAAATTAAATCAAAATTTACAATATTATTCCCGTCTTTTTAACAACAGCTGAAATGATATCCTTGAATATATCGGCTCTCGGGCGTATTCCGTTCGAATCGTAGCACTTTATCTTCGTCCAACCGAGCTTTTCCGATGCGAACTGTGCCGCTTCATAGCTGCGACGCATGAAATCTGCATCCTTTTCGTGAATATCCTTTACCCTTCCCGTCTTGTCCGAGCGGCTGTTAACAAGCATCGCCGAATGTTCGGGAAGCAGTTCGAGATAGATAACGAGATCGGGAGTCGGAAGTCCGAGCTTTATAAACTCAAAATCCCAGAGCCAATCGAGAAATCCGTTCCAATCCTCTCGCGGCATTTTTAAAAGCTGATGAACCGCGTTTGCAGAGGTGTAACGGTTAGCGACGATTATTTTGTCAAGAGTGTCATAGTCATTTTTCCAGTCGCTTTTATATGACGCATATCGGTCACACGCGAAAAAGGTGGACGCCGCATATGCATTCGTATCGGAAGGTCTTGAGCCGAGCTTTCCGTCAAGATACATACGAACAAGTGCCGACGATTCCGATTCATACATCGGGAAGCTCAGATATCTGACGGCATAATCGTTTATTTTAAGGGTACTGACGAGCATTGTGGACTGGGTTTCCTTGCCCGAGCCGTCAAGCCCGTCTATTGCGATAAATGTGGACATTAAGGTGTTCCTTTCGTTTTCTGTTATGACGTAATTTTCATAATTTTGTTCCGCACGGTAATTTTATGCGAAAACTATTCTCCGCGGCGCAGCTCCATTTCCATATATTCCTGCTTGGAAATAAGTACATCACGCGGCTTCTGTCCCTGCGGTGCACTGACGATGCCCATCTGCTCCATTGTGTCAATGAGCTTCGCCGCACGACCGTATCCGAGCTGCAAACGACGCTGTATCAGTGAGGTCGAGATCTTACCCGATTCAACCGCAAGCTGAATTGCCGGCTTGAGCATAGGATCGCCGTCGTTGGCCTCCTCGTCACCGTCACCGAGAACAGTAGCCTTTTTGTTTCCGCAAAGCTGTGCTTCACGCTCGATGGTATCCATTACAGCTTGATCATATTCCTTGGTACCGTAATTATTCTTGATAAAGGTCGTAACCTCTTCAACCTCATCGTCGGAAACAAAACATCCCTGAACACGCATCGGCTTAAGACTTCCGATCGGTGCATAGAGCATATCACCGCGTCCGATCAGCTTTTCCGCACCAACAGTGTCAATAATGGTACGCGAGTCCACCTGATTTGCAGTTGTGAACGCAATACGCGAAGGTACATTTGCCTTGATAAGACCGGTTACAACGTCAACAGACGGACGCTGTGTACCGATAACGAGATGCATACCTGCGGCACGTGCCTTCTGCGCGATACGGCAGATAGCCTCCTCAACATCGTCACGAGCCATCATCATAAGATCGGCAAGCTCGTCGATAATAATAACGATAAGCGGCAGCTTTTCCGCATCGGGATCGTTCGCGATGGACTGATTGTAGCCCTTGATGTTACGAACACCTGCGCCCTCAATAAGCTCATAGCGGCGTTCCATTTCGGTAACCGCCCAGTGAAGCGCACCTGCAGCCTTTTTCGGATCAGAAACGACGGGAACAAGCAGATGAGGAATACCGTTATAAACATTAAGCTCAACCTTTTTGGGGTCGATCATGATAAACTTGACCTCATCGGGACGTGCCTTATAAAGCATCGAGATAATGAGCGAGTTTATGCAAACAGATTTACCCGAGCCTGTCGTACCTGCAATCAGAAGATGCGGCATCTTGGCAACATCGAGATAAACCGGCGCACCTGCAACGTCCATACCGAGCGTTGTCGTAACCTTACTCTGCGAGGTTTTGAACGCATTTTCCTCAAGAAGCTCACGAATATAAACGGTCGCAGTCGAACGGTTCGGAACCTCGATACCGACAGCCTCTTTACCCGGAATCGGCGCTTCTATACGAACACCGCTTGTTGCAAGGTGAAGCGCAATATCGTCAACAAGATTCAGAATGGAGCGAACCTTGGTTCCAACCTCGGGCTGAAGCTCATAACGTGTAATTGTCGGGCCGCGTGAAACATTGATGATCTTGGTTTTAACATTAAAGCTGCGAAGGGTTTCAACAAGCTTTGTCGCAGTCTGCTGTATCTCGCCGGACATATCCGAGCTTTTGCCCGATGTGTCAAAACGAAGAAGCGAGATCGGCGGGAAAATATAGTCGGGAACCTTTATCGGTTCAGCCTTGGCTTGTCCCTTTGAAACGCTCATATATGTGTCCTCGGTGGGATCATCCTCGCCGTAAACCTCGGTCATAATGGGTTCAAGCGCAAGTCTGCTCTTTTCGACCATAAGATCGATCTCGGCAGATGTAACGATCTCCTCACCGTCCTGTGAATCGGGAGTACCGACAGAGCTTGTTTCATTAGCCGACGGTTCAACAAAAATTTTGGAAAGATCGATTTCGTCATTTTCAAGTGCCTCAAGCTCCTGCTCACCGGTCAAGGGCAAGGGCTTTATGCTCTCTCTGCTGACCGCCTCGATATCAAACGGAGGTGCATCCGATTCAACCTCGTTGACGACATCAAAAACAGACGGATCGATCGGTAAACTCGGTTCTGCCGCAGCGTCACGCTCAACATCCTGAGCCGCATCGAAAAAGTCAGTATCGTCGTCATCCTCATCGTCAATGATATCGTTAACGGGACGTTTTTTATTTTCGCGCTTCATTGCACGTTCACGCTCTGCCGCCGCTCTTTGTTCTTCACGCTCGGCAGCACGTACGGCACGCTCGGCTTCATAATCCGCAAGCATCTGTTCACGTTCAGCCTTGGAATCCTTCATGCGCGAAGAAAAGCCTGCACGAAGGTCACGTATTCCGGTGACAACATAAACCGCGAACATCTGAGGAGTCATACCGAAAAGGAAAATTCCGAAAAGGAGTATCAGTGCAATCGAGAATATCAGTGTTCCGACAAAGCCGAGTGCCGCCCAGAGTATATTTCCGAGCAGTCCGCCAATGATACCGCCGCCCTTTACGTCGCATCCAAGCTTAAAAAGCTCGATGGGACTAAACGTGGCAACACCCTCTGCGCCACCGTTTCTTGAAAAAGCATGAATGAGCACGGAAAGCAGGCTGACGCAGATTACAGAGAATGTAATTTTATACCCTGTCCGACCGGCGGCAACGTCACGCTTCCAGAATACAGCAAGGTTTACAAGCAAAAACGGTATCATCCATGCGCCGCCGGAGAAAAAGCCGAACATGACACTGCGTATGAATTTACCGACAAAGCCGGTTGCGTCAACGAAATAGCTGATAAGAATAAAAACCGCAACGATAGCGAGAATATACGGCATCAACTGATGTAAAAGGCGCGACGGATCGCCACCCTTTGTCGGGGTGTTATTTTTTCCCTTTGCCGAAGGTGAAGTCGCAGACGCGGCACGGGAAGATCTTTTAGTTGTTTTCTTTTTCGCTGGAGTCTTATTTGAAGGCATTTTTTGTCCCCTTTTTTAATGTATCCGTAGGTATAGTTCAGGTTATACTGAATATCGAAATCACTATATAAAAATATATACTTTATTATTATAACATATAATTTTAAAAATTACAACCCAAAAATTATGATTAACATGAAAACTTTAACAAAATTATCAACAAAAACACTTTTTAAAACCGTATTTCTCGCATTTCTCGCCACTTTGGCAGGTATCGTAAACGGTTTTCTCGGCACAGGCGGCGGTATCGTGCTCATGTTTGCCCTTTCCATGCTGCCGACCGAGGACGACAATGCAGTGCGTGACCGTTTCGCCACCCTTATCGCGGTTATACTTCCCCTCTCGCTGATATCAGTCATCTCATATGGTGACAGCATAGATTTTTCCGCCGCAACGCCATATCTCTTACCGGGAATGCTCGGAGGTGTCGTCGGCGCACTGTTACTTGACCGTCTCAATGTTAAAATTGTAAAAAAGCTCTTCGCCGCGATGGTCATATGGGCTGGAATAAGCTTTTTGAGGTGACATCTTATGATAGATTTTATTGTCGGATTTGCAACGTCGGTACTTTCGGGACTCGGCATCGGCGGCGGTGGCTTACTTGTTATATGGCTTGTGCTTTTTTCCTCTGTGGAGCAGCTTGCGGCACAAGGTATAAACCTCGTTTATTTTTTATTTTCATCGGGTGCGGCAATGCTCGTTCACCTGATCAAACGCCGTTTTAACCTGAAGCTGATCGTTTTTCTGATTTTCTTCGGCTCGATCGGAGCTTTAGTTGGAAGTCTGCTCGCAAAAAACACCTCGCCCGAGCTTGTCAGAACAGCATTTGGTATACTGCTCATCGGCTCGGGCGTTATGACGTTATTCAAAAAGAGTTAAAAATCACCGTACTAATTATTCACTACGACATTCTTGTGTTTGTTTATAAACTCCTCCACACCGCCGTCACGGATGTCGATTCTGGTCTCCTCTTCACCTGCCAATGTAAGATAAATATACATCGGGGGACTGTCTATATATCCACCGCCTATCCAAAGCTCAAATCCCTCATCCATTCTGTAAACGCGGATATAAAGTCCCGAGCCGGTTTCGATAAACTTGAAATCTTCAAAATCTTCCCATGTCAAGGCTTTACCTTTTGCCGAGAGTTCAATCACCTTGTCAAGTGTGAGCACAGTTTTCGGCAGATAGTCTGTGACTTTTATCGGATTCCATATCACCTCTGTCGGCGACTCATTGGAATAAAGCTCAAGCTTATCTCCGTTTTGCACGATCTTGAAAAAATAGTTTCCCTCTTTAGGAGCTAAATAATCCTCACACATCATTTTATAACGCTCGGGATCATCCTTGACGGCTTTTATGTAATCAACAGTGCTTGGATCTCTGTTGTAATACTGATGTGTCATGGTGTAAATGAATGTGGCTTCGTTACCGTTTTCCTTCCAATCGGAGATCGCGAGATCCAATATGTCGTAATGGGGATCATAGGCTTTGTGAAATTCTTCCGCCAGAAATTCTTCGGTTGCTTTATAAAGCTCACTTGAAAAATAGGGAGCATCATTTTGCGTTTCATCCTCTTCAATGACTGTATCGGGAATGGCATATTCTCTGCCCCAACCGTTCAAATTCGCATTCGGCTTCTTTCCCCATTCTTTAAGATATTCTTCAAAATCCTCCTTGGAAACGCTTTCGCCCTCAATATAATACGAAATAATCGGCGTGAGCGAATCAGACTCGCTGTATGCAATTTTATTTATCGTATATGTGTCACCATCAAACGAAATTCTGCCAATTCCGTGATCTGCAACTCCGCTTGAAAATGAAAATGTACCGTCGGATTTAAGCTCCGTAAAGGCTCTGTACGGAAGCTCATACGCATATGCCCTCTCGTCTGTATAACGCACAATAAGAAAACCGTAATATTCATTGCTTCCCACCTTCAGCCAGAGCACATCCTCATAGCTTCTGTCGCCGTCAAGATCAATATGCGCAGAATTGATAACCGTTACGCCATAGCGTTCCTCGTAT
>JAFTTS010000010.1 GCA_017466685.1 Clostridia bacterium | reverse complement strand
TGCAACCTTCGGCGCGGGCCAGCCCAGGTTTCTGTCGCTTGAACGCGGAAGATTTTTGGTTTTACAGTATTTATAGGATGCCGAAGCAATCTTTCCTGCCGCCTCAGCCATTATGTGCGGTTCACTGCCGAAAATCTGAACACCGGTCGGCTCACCGTCATGAAGCTCACCGAGCTCTGCGGTCTTTCTGTCTTCAAAATGTATCGCTTTTGCAGAGAGCATTTCCGTATACATAAGCTCTGCACCAAGATCGGCACAGATCTCACGGAATGCATGGTCGGTTACACCTGCCATTGGTGCAAGCGCAATTTTATAGTCAAGTTTTTTCATAAAATTCCCATATAATGATATTATTATAATTTTATCGCATTTATATTAACGAGATATGAACCATTGTATTCGTGATTGTTATAAATCGGCGCATATTCGTGAATATTTTTGCATATTTATGTCATTACATTATTTACCGAAAGGATAAAGCAATATGTATATTTACGTAGTATCCCCCGGTGACACACTTGCCTCTATATCAACAAGAATCGGACTGCCGCAAAGTGTTATCGCCGCCGCAAACGGACTGCGCGAGCCCTATTCACTGACGCCCGGTCAGGCACTTCTCATTTTAAACGGTGCACGAACATACACCGTCCGCCCGGGTGACTCGATATATTCGATAGCCGCACAAAACGGACTTTCAACAAACGAGCTGTGGCGACTCAATCCCTCTCTAGCCGGCGGAAATATCATCTATCCCGGACAAACGCTGGTCGTATATCTTCCGCCGACCGATAACGTACCGCTTGTTTCAACGGGATATGCATATCCGTTCATTAACCGCTCCATCCTTCGCTCAACGCTTCCCTATCTTGACTTTCTCGCAATATTCAGCTACGGCTTTCGTGCAGACGGAAGTCTCGTTATTGCCGATGATGCCGAGCTTATCTCCATTGCAAACGAATACGGCGTGAAACCGATGCTCGTTCTGACCTCACTCGGCGATGACGGACGTTTCTCGTCGGAAGCGGTATCTTCCATGCTGACCTCACCCGAAGTACAGCAAAATCTCATAAACAACATAGTCGAAACAGCACAGCTAAAAGGTTACGCCTCTGTCAATTCCGACCTCGAATACATACCGCCCTAGGATCGCGAGGAATATAACACCTTCATAAGAAATCTTGCCGATGCACTCCACGCAGTCGGAATCGAGCTGACGGTCTCACTTGCACCGAAAACCTCCGATGACCAAGCAGGACTTCTCTATGAGGCAATCGACTATGCCACACTCGGTGCTATTGCCGACCGTGTGCTTCTCATGACATACGAATGGGGTTACACCTATTCCGAGCCGAGAGCCGTCGCACCGATCAACAATGTCGCCGCCGTTGTCGATTATGCGCTTACAGTAATACCGCGAGAAAAGATCGACCTCGGCATACCGAATTACGGTTACGATTGGCAGCTTCCCTGGGTTGAAGGTACACCTGCACGCTCGCTCGGAAACATCGCTGCACAAGAGCTTGCAATCGAACGCGGCGCAATGATAATGTACAGTGAAACCGACCAAACGCCGTTTTTTAGTTACACCGCAGAGGACGGCACAAGTCACGTCGTATGGTTTGAGGACGCACGCTCGATAATGGAAAAGCTCCGACTTGCACGCGATCGTAGACTCGGCGGCATCGGCGTATGGCAGATCATGCGATGGTTTCCTCAATTATGGCTACAGACTTGATCATTCGAAAATGACGTTTGCAAAGCCGAGTTTTCCTTCGGCATCACATATCTCTGCGCGGACAAAAACCGTTCCCTTCGTAATTTTGAAGCGTGCCTCATAAATCGGTTCACCCTCGGCGACCGTTGAGCGGAATTTCTCGTACGGATGTCCGGTAAAAAATGTAACTCTCGCGGCTCCCGTTTCGCAGGTGACAACGATCTCATCTCCCTCACGCTTGCAGGTGAAGATCGGCCCTTGTGTCGCTATGAATTTACCCTCACGGAGTGCTGCCATAAGATTTTCCCGATTAAGCGGTTTATCCCCGAGATTGACCATTATATAACCCTTGCCAACCTCACCCTTGTGAAAATGAGTGTCATCCGTCGCAAGAAGCGGAAGTGTGTATCCGCGCAGTGCAAGATCGTCAATCACGATTCCCGAATAGGGACGGCAGTTAAACGGCAGATCGGAGACGGAATTGTATATCTCCGTTGCAAAAACGCCGTTAAGCGGCATTATCTTGTCGTATGTGTTCATCGACCAGGCAGGATGTGCAAGAATCGGAAGACCTCCACATTCGCTGATTCTGTCGATTGCCGTCTGTGTGTCGTCCGTTCGCTCTATATTCGGAACAGTGTCCATCCCGATTCCGACGATATGAAAGACACCCGTGAGCATATCCGAGCCGCCGAAATTATATTCGATTCCCGAAAGAACAACAAGTCCCGATTCGTCGTTGTCCGAGCCTTCACCAAATTCCCAGTGATCGGTCAGTGCGATAAAATCGTATCCGAGTGAACGGTAAATGGCTTTTGTTTCTTCGGGAGTTTTTACGCCGTCCGAAACGGTCGTATGTGTGTGCAAATTTCC
The DNA here is from genome assembly GCA_017466685.1 of Clostridia bacterium. Taxonomy (GTDB): domain Bacteria; phylum Bacillota; class Clostridia; order Oscillospirales; family CAG-272; genus Flemingiibacterium. The sequence goes on along the minus strand of JAFTTS010000010.1, from coordinate 6,719 downwards.
GCGATACCAGCGGTTTCCGTTTTTGTCAGTGTACATTTTTATACCTCACTCTGTTCTATGTCGATATCCTCCCAAAACTCCGCAAGTGCACCGTCAAGTGCCTCCACAGTCGGAGCAAGACGTATACCTCTTATATGATCGGTCAGCAGGCGCGAATACTGCGGCGTTGCATATCGGTCGTCAATCAAAACACAAACACCGTGATCTTCTTCGGAGCGTATAACACGTCCGACAGCCTGCAAGACCTTGTTCATCGCAGGATAGAGATACGCATATTCAAATCCCGCCTCACGCGTTTCGTTGAAATAGTCGGCTATGATGTTGGTCTCAATATTGAGCCCGGCAAGTCCTGTTCCGACTATAACCGTACCGATAAGCTTTTCGCCTGCAAGGTCGATACTTTCCGAAAACATACCGCCAAGCACCGCGAAGCCGACAACCGCATTTCCCTCTTTGAAATTATCAATGAATTTCTGTCTTTCGGCAATTGACATATCGGGCTTTTGAATCCGCACCGTTGCCGAGGGATCATAACGGCTGTATGCATATGCAACTTTACGCAACATCTCATAAGACGGTAAAAATACAAGATAGTTCCCGTATCTTGAATTAACAACCGTGTCAATCACCTCAACCACGGCGGAAAGTGTGCGCTCACGGTCAGAATACCGCATTGATATTTTATTCATGATAGTGCAGAAAAGCTGATTTTTATCAAACGGCGACGGTAAGGCGAGTGTACCTGCTTTTCTGCATCCAAGCAGATCTGCGTAATACTCCGTCGGCGTGAGTGTTGCCGAAAAGAGGATCGCCGAGTTGACGTGCTTTAAGCGTGAATCAATAAGCTTTGACGGATCGACACATATCGTCCTGACACGTATACGCTCACCGTGACGCTCGGCAAGATGGAGAAAATGCGAATCGGAGCGTTTAACCGAGTCTGCAAAGCGTTTTGCTTCATACGCCGCTTCACGTACCGCCGCCGAAAGCGTTGACGTGCCAAACTGTACTTCTGCGGCATTATCGCCGTTAACACGAAGCCACTGTATTGCCGCCATGAAAAACTCACGTGCGGTGTCGCCAAGCTCGTCAAAGGGTTCTCTTGAAAGATACGTGCCGCATTCGTCGTTGCCGTCAAAATATTGGTTTTCCTTACATTCACCGCGAAGAGCACAAAGGCTCTCACAGATATGCTTAAGCGGCAGATAAAGAATAAAATCGTTTTCGGGAATAATCGCACGAAGCGGTTCAAAGCGGGATAAGCTTATATCGCCCGAATACATCGCTCTTGCACGTTCAATAAGATCGTGTGCCTCATCTATAAGAGCAATAGATTCGGTTTTATCGCAGTCATCGTCAAAGAAACGGCGAAGATATACACGCGGATCGAAAAGATAGTTACAGTCGCAAATTATAATATCGCAGTAGATCGCCGCATCAAGCATCAGCTCATACGGGCAAACGCAATGTGTTCGTGCCACCTCGTCAATTATCTCTTTTGTTATGTCACCCTCTCGTGAAAGAAGCGAATAGAGTGCATCGTTAACGCGATCATAATGCCCGTTTGAATAGGCACATACCGCACCCGAACAATCGTGCACAGAATCGCGGCAGAAACAGCACTTTTCCTTGGCATAGAGCGTTATACGCCGTGCGGACAAGCCGTGCTTTCTCATAATCTCAAACGCCGCCATCGGTGCTTCGCCGACGGTTGATTTCGGCGTGAGATAAAAGATTCTCCGTCCAACGCCCTCGCCTATTGCCTTGACTGCGCCATAACATACCGACAAGGTTTTTCCGATGCCGGTCGGCGCCTGAACGAGTAAACGCTTCCCCTTCTTGACCGCGGCAAAGGTGTCAAGTATAATATCCTGCTGTCCGAGACGGTAGGTCTTATGCGGAAACTTTAACTTTTTCGCAGAGTCTCTGAAGCGTGTGAACCCGTCAGCCGCAATCTTTGCAAAACGGTTATACCGCTCGAGTAAACCGAACACACGTCCATGAAGCTCGGCAATGCTTTTCACCGAGTCGTAATATTCAAAATCAAGCGTATCAACCGAAACAAAGGTAAGCCGCACGGTGATACGGTCATATCCGTGAGCGAGAGCGTACATATAGGCGTAACATTCCGCCTGCGCCGTATATTCGGGATAATCGGAAAGCCTCACCGAAGAAAGCTGACGCGACACGGATTTTATTTCATCTATAATGGCAGTTGTACCGTTGTCGATAACACCGTCCGCACGTCCGCGAAGACGATATGTGAGCTCACCGCAGACAAGCTCGGCTTCAAGCGGAACTTCGGGGATATATCCCTCTGGAGCTCGTGACTGAATGATCTTATGAATCTGCGTGCCCTGTCTAAGCCGTGAAAAGCTTGCAAACGGTCTGTCTATACTGCCCGAACGCATGACAGATGCGATCAGCTCACGAACCGAAATATTTATATCCGCCACACGTCCTCACCTCACAATAAATTCTCGTTTCAGTATAGCGTATAAATATTACCGCCGTGTGAACAAACGCGATTTTGTGGCAGTAATGACGATATATATATCATGTAAATTAAAAAGTAAGCCTTGCATTTTTTCAGAATATGTGGTATACTATATTTATCTGTAATTAAAATAAAGGATAAACTGTCAATGCAAGAGAAAATCATTATCCGCGGAGTCGGTGTCAATAACGTAACACTGACCGAGGCAGCAGAAATTTGCAAAGAGTTCGTGGAGTCAAACGGTAAACCGCGTGCAGTGTTTACACCCAACAGCGAAATCATACAGGCATGCGTTGAGGATGAAACGCTCTACCCCGTTATAAACGCCGCCGATCTTGTCATTCCCGACGGTATTGGCGTTGTGTACGCATCAAAGATACTGAAGCGTCCGCTTAAAACGAAGTGTGCCGGATATGAGCTCGGGCTCGAAATAGTTAAATATTCAAACGAGAGCGGCGCGAAAATCTTCTTACTCGGTGGAAAACCGGGTATTGCCGAAATGGCACGGGACAAGCTTCTTGAAACATATCCGAATGCAAAATTTGTCGGAACAAACGACGGTTACTTCAAAAAAGCCGGCGAAGAAACCGATGCCGTTATCGAAAAGATCAACGCCGCCGCACCTGATATACTCTATGTCTGTCTCGGTGTTCCGGTGCAGGAAAAGTGGATACTCGCAAACCGTGATAAATTAACGTCGGTCAAGCTCTGTCTTGCGCTCGGCGGAAGTCTCGACGGTTACAGCGGCAATGTGAAGCGTGCACCGAAGATATTTATAAAGCTCGGACTTGAATGGTTTTACCGTCTTATCTGCCAACCGTGGCGAATCGGCAGAATGATGAAGCTGCCAAAGTTTTTGTTTGGCGTAATTTTGTTTAAATTATCCGGAAAACATAAAAACGATACATTGAAAGGAATACCGCAATGAAAGTAAAACTGCTTACATACACCCCCGATGCCGAAAAGATAATCGCAGCGGCGGCAAAGCTCTGTTATGCGAAAAGCGACATTGACACACTGACTGAAAATCTCACTCCCGAAAAGGTTGAAAGCTTCCTCAAAATGCTCGAGGATCTCGGACATGAGTCACCCGTTGAGCACGCAAGCTTCACTTTCGGAATCGAGGGCGTTTCACGTGCACTTCTTGCACAGATCACACGTCACCGTATCGCATCCTTCTCGGTTCAGAGTCAGAGATACGTTTCAAAAACCGATTTCTCCTATATCATTCCGCCGGAGATAGATGCCGTTCCCGAAGCACGCGAGGAGTTTATCGCCGCGATGGAGGAGGACGCACGTCATTATGAAAGTCTCCGTCAGAAATTGATGGCACGCCACCTTGAAGCAAACCTCGCCGCAGGCATGAACGAAGCCGAGGCAAAGCGTGCCGCAGAGAAAAAGGCAAACGAGGATGCACGTTTCGTCCTGCCCAACGCTTGTGACACAAGAATCATCATGACCATGAACGTCCGCTCACTTCACAACTTCTTCCGTCTGCGCTGCTGTAATCGCGCACAGTGGGAGATACGTGAGCTTGCGCTTGCAATGTTAAAGGAAGTGCGTGAGGTATGTCCTCTGCTGTTCGGACGTGCAGGCCCGTCATGCCTTTGGGGAGCTTGCTCGGAGGGTGCATATTCGTGCGGTAAGGCCGCCGAGGTCAGACGTGAGCTCAGATGAGAGAGGCTGACAAATTAGCAATCGGTGAAAACCTCATTTTTGAGGGCATGACGTCAATACGTGCCGTGATATCGGCGATCGAATCGGGAAAATCAGATCGTAAGATCGTGCGTGTCATGGTTGCCGAAACCAAGCAAAAGGCACGTGCAAAGGAGCTTTCTTATCTGAAAGCAATGTCGTATAAATATGAGTTTCCCATCGAAACACTCACCGACGCAGAGATCGATTCCCTGACTCTCGGTGCAAGTCACGGCGGACTTTTACTTGAAGCCACCACTCGTACTATCCCGATGCTTGATGAGGGTTCACTTGAACACATACCTCAAAACGAGCGTTTCTTCGTAATGATCGAGGGAATCGAGGATCCGTATAATTTCGGTTATGCCCTGCGCTCGCTTTATGCCGCAGGTGCAAACGCTGTCATATTGTCTCCCAGGAACTGGATGAGTGCGGCAGGTATCGTTTGCCGTGCATCTGCAGGTGCGTCGGAGCTGTGTGACACGTATATATCAGAGTCACCTGCCGAATGTGCGGATATAATGAAACAGCTCGGCGTTAAAATAATCTGCGCCGATATGAAAAACTCGGTTTCGATCTACGATGCCGATTTGAAAAAGCCGTTGTTCCTCGCTATAGGCGGCGAAAAACGCGGACTTTCCCGTGAGCTTTTGGATGCCGCCGATACGGTTGTAAGGCTTGATTACGGCAGAGATTTCCCTGCTGCACTTTCTGCCGCTTCTGCCGCGGCTGTTGCAGGGTTTGAAATTTTACGGCAGAACAGAATCTGAAAAACGGAAAGGCACAAATCATGACAACTTCTCTTGTTTTGGAAGGCGGAGGTATGCGCGGTATATACACCTGCGGCGTGCTCGATTACTTTATGGATATGGGGATCAAATTCCCGAAGATATACGCAGTTTCTGCCGGTGCCGGACACGGTATGAGCTATGTTTCAAACCAGCGCGGACGTGCAGTTCGTGTCGGAACGAGCTATCTTAAGGACTGGCGTTACTGCAGTATGCGAAGCCTTTTGTTGACGGGAGATTTCTTCGGTGCAAAGTTCATTTACGAAACCATCCCTGCCAAATATGACAGCTTCGATTACGATGCCTTCAATAACAGCGGCATGAAGCTGATCGCCGTCTGCTCAAACGTCGAAACGGGCAAAGCCGAATATTTCCCCATCGACGATGCAATAAAGGATATGGTATACGTCCGTGCCTCAAGCTCACTCCCCTTGCTCAGCCGTATCGTTAAAACTCCGAAGGGTAAATTCCTCGACGGCGGCTGTACCGATTCGATCCCGATAAAGAAAGCACTCAGTGAAAACGACCGTGCAGTCGCAGTACTGACTCAGCCGGCAGGATTTGTTAAAGAGCCGTCATCGAGCATAAAGGCGCTGAAGCTGCGTTACGGAAAATATCCCGAATTTGTGAGGGCAAACGCCGAGCGTCACAATGACTATAACGATTCGGTCGCATACCTCGAAAACGCCGAAAAAGAAGGACGTGCGCTCATCATTCGTCCGTCAACGCCCGCAGGCTTCGGAAGAATCGAAAAGGATAAAAGCAAGCTGATGCCGCTTTACGAAATGGGTTACAATGATGCCAAGGCAAGCGGTATCGAAAAATTTTTGAATATGTAAAGATTTTAAAGGTTGGAAGCTTCCCTTTCGACCTTTTTATTTTTGGCAAATACCGTAAAACCGCGCATATACTTTTAATAAAAAGCATTTGTGAGGTTATAATGTCAATACATGAAAAAAAGCTCCGTCTTGCCGCACACGATAAAACCACCGTTCTCATCCTGACAACCGCTCTGCCATATGACATTCCGGAGCGTACCGAGCGTTTTTACCGGGACGGTGCCGAAGCCTTTGAAAAATCGGTGCGTGAGCGTTTATTTTATGAGGCGCAAAATGCATATGAAGCAAGTACCGATCGCCGTAAGCGTTACAGATATACTCCGTGGCAAGCCGAATTCATATGCACGGAAAAGGAAAACGATGCTATCGAGCTTACTATATCCGCAAACGGCACAGTCCTGCGCCATGAAATGCATCATTGGAACGGAAATGAGCTATTGAAACGCGTGAAAATCCGTCCGTGATCATATCAACCTTTGGGTTATGTGAATTTTCAATCTGATAATTGTAAACATTGTTATTTGGGCACTTGTTTTTAACACATCCTTAACATTCTCATGTTAAAATCATCACGTATTTAAAAATAAAGGAGCGCATGAACTAAAAAATGCTTCAGCTGAAGAACATTACAAAAGATTATCCCTGCGGTGATAACACGGTCGCTGCACTTCGCGGTGTCTCACTCGATTTCCGCGAAAATGAGTTTGTGTCAATTCTCGGCCCTTCCGGATGCGGCAAAACTACGTTACTTAACATCATAGGAGGTCTTGACGGATATACAACAGGCGATCTCATAATCGGCGGTAAATCGACAAAGGATTTCAAGGACGCCGATTGGGATGCATACCGTAACCATAAAATCGGCTTCGTTTTTCAAAGCTATAACCTTATTCCCCATCA
>JAFTTS010000009.1 GCA_017466685.1 Clostridia bacterium | reverse complement strand
TCGCAGGCTGAAAAGTACAAGGCATAAAATCACAATAAACACAAATGGTGTCGGCGATCAAAACCGGCACCTTTTTGTATTAATGCTTGTTTTTTCTGTATGTGAGCGGTGAATCTCCCGTCATCGACTTGAAGAAGCGGCTGAACGTATATTCATCCGAAAAGGAAAGCGACGCACCGATCTCCTTTATCTGAAGTTTAGTTGAACGCAGCTTCAGCTTGGCATTTTCACAGCGCAGGTGATTGTAATAGCTTATGATACTCTTGCCATACGACGCCTTGAATTTACGCAGCATCGTGAATTTGTTGATCGAAAACTGCTCTGCAAGTCCGTCAAGCGTTATTGTGTTCATGAAGTTCGCATCGATATACTCTTTGATCGTTGATATACGCCCGTCCGGAATATACGCTTCCTCAGTCGTTTCGTTTTCAAACTGCGATATAAGCGCATCAAGAAGCAAAAGCATCTGTGATTTTAGGTATAGTCCCCTCTCGCCCGAGGTATAGAGATCAATTATCATGAAAAATGTTTTACAAAATGAAGCGGGATTTTTCGGCGTGAACACATACGGTATCTCAAGCTCTGCGAAAATATCCGGCTGAAACAGCGTCTTTTCATAGTCGGTCATATCTGTATCTTTTTTGAAGGATATCGGAGTTTCACGACTCTTTTCGGTGTACACCGCGTCAAAATGTATATGCGGCTGAACAAAGTTGTCCCTCGTTACATGAAACGAATGATGTACACGCGGCGGCAGGAATATCACATCGTTTTTCTTCACCTTGTAATCAACGCCCTCGATATTTATAATACATCCGCCGTTCTGAACAAAAATAATTTCATAATCAAAAATCGAACGCTCTTTTATTATATAAGGTACGGTAAGTGTTGAATAGGTTGCAAGCCTGACATACGGGCATAAAATATTTTTATCCATAACGACCTCACAATAATTGCTAAATATAAGTCAATAATTGCTATTCAAAAACACTATATTCTATAGTACAATTATATCATAAACTATACGGAGGTGTCAATAAGTGAACAACTTTTTTAACGGATTATCCGGACTTTATTCAATAACCGATTATGAAACCCGCTCGGTCTGTGCCGAAAACTTCACCGGCGAAAAGGGCAAGGGCGGTATGGCAACAGACGGCAGTAACGCTGCAGCCGCAAGAGATCTCGGACAGGGCTGGAAGGTTTCTCCCGCCGTTGTCATTGAACCCGGCGAGGTATTCACAATGTGCGATATTAACGACCAGGGTATCATCAAGCATATCTGGGTGACTGACAACTGTATGCTCAACCGTAAGCTCGTTTTCCGTGTTTATTGGGACGGCTGTGATAAGCCCAGCATAGAAGTTCCTCTGCATGACTTCTTTGCAAATCCCGATCACCGCAACTATGCACAGATTTCCTCGCTTGCAGTATGCGTAAATCCCTCTCGTGCAAATAACTGCTACTGGGAAATGCCCTTCTATAAAAACTGCAGAATGACCGTTGAAAATCTCCATTCGGAGCCTGTCATTCTCTATTACCAGATCGACTACGTTCGCTGCAAGCTCCCCGAAAACTGCGGCTATTTCCATGCACAGTTCAGACGTACCAATCCCGTTCCCTACAAGGGCGTTCATACACTTCTCGACAATGTATCCGGTGACGGTCAGTACGTCGGTACATATATGTTCTGGGGTGTAAACAATAACGGCTGGTGGGGTGAAGGCGAGATAAAGTTCTTCCTCGACGGCGACACCGATTTCCCGACCATCTGCGGTACGGGTACAGAGGACTACTTCTGCGGTGCATATAACTTCGACTATAAGGGCGAATACCGCGAGTTCACAACTCCCTATTCGGGTATGCCCAAGGTCATTCGTCCCGACGGTCTCTATCAGGCAAACACAAGATTCTCCATGTACCGTTGGCACATCACCGATCCGATCTACTTCCACAAGGATATCAAGGTTACGATTCAGGCTCTCGGCTGGAGAAAAGACGGCAGATATCTCCCTCTCCAGGATGACATCTCCTCGGTAAGCTACTGGTATCAGAGACAGCAGTGCCTTACATTCCCCGAACTTCCCTGCGCTGACGATCTCGAGATCAACTGATAAAATTACGTCCCCCGATCATTTTTCGAGGGACGTTCGTTTTTTATAAGTCCATGTTGTTTCTAATACGCTCTATAATTGCCAAGCATCCGTCATAGATGTCACGGTATGTAACGTCAAAGTGCCCCGAATACCACGGATCGGCAACGTCACCGCCGCGACCGGTGTAATCCATCAGCTTGCGTATCTTTGAGTCGGGATCGCCGCCAAGAATACGGTGCATATTACGTATATTTGCGCTGTCCATGCCGATAAAAAGATCGTATTTCGCGTAATCGCTCTTTGTCAGCTGAACCGCACGTTTACCTGCACAGTCAATACCGTGTGCGGAGAGCTCTGCCTTTGCCGGAGGATAGACAGGATTACCGATGCCGTTCCATATCTCCTCGGTACTGGTTGCACTTGAAGCAACAGTGACATCAGTTATTCCCTGCTCCGATGCCATTTTGCGAAATATAAACTCTGCCATTGGTGATCTGCAGATATTGCCGTGGCAAACGAACATGATTCTAATCTTCATTTTATTATCCCTCATTCCCTTTAATTATTATTTTTACGAATGAATGTACACGCTTGATTTAATTATACTAAATAATTTTTAAAACATCAATAGGAATAATAAAAATATGCAGAAGATCTATTGTCATTTTTGCGATTTGATCATTCTCAAAGCTTTAATAGCTGAAGCCGTGCCGTGCGGCGATTTCGTGAATATCAACTTCCTTGCCGCTCATTGCAGCTTCCTTCTGCGCCTGCATGAGAAGCGTTGAGAATATAGCCGAAGATGCAGGATTTTCCACCTTTACCTCACCGCGTATCGCCTTTATGAAGTGGTCCCATTCGGCACGGTAAACATTATCAAAATCACGCTGAAGCTCAATATGCTCAACCCTACCGTCTATAGAGCCGACCGTGATCGACGGTGCCATAAAGTCACCCTTTATGTAACCCTTATCACCGAATATCTCAAGCGCGTGCACCTGCGGATGCTCAACGTAATTAAAGTGGATATTAGCTGCCATATCGGCATTCTTCCAACGATAGAGGGTGTCGATAACATTCTGCGGTGATGAGAGCTCCATGTCGCCGGCTTTGAAGGCGTTCGAAATAGCATAGTCGGGCACACGTCCTGTGAGATGATAAAGCAGATCGGTGTCGTGAATACAATCCATAATGAGAGAATACGGCGTATTTTCCTGATGCTTCGTAACCGAGCACAAAAGAATATTATACGAAGCGAAACGGCTTGAATAATGCATGATCTTTCCGATTCGTCCGCTGTCAATAATTTCTTTGACACGCATGATAAACGGATCGAAATGGAACATAAAGCCAACCGAGAAAACCTTGTCGCTCTTCTCTGCCGCACGAAGCATGGCAACACATTCCTCAAACGAATCGCTCATCGGTTTTTCGCAGAATACGTGCAGACCGTATCCGAGTGCCTTTATCGCCATATCAGCGTGCATACCGTGAGGAGTTGCGAGAATTACCGCATCAATTTTCTGGGCAAAGATTGCATCCTCCATCGACAAATAACATTTAACAACGGGATATTCTGCCATAATACGCTCACGGCTCACTTCATATGGCTCGGCAACGCAAATATTAACATCTTCTCTTTCAAGAAGCAAACGAAGATGGCGTCTGCCTATCGAGCCCGCACCAACAAGACAAAAATTTATCTTTTCCATAGTCAAAAACCTCTCACCACTGTGTTGCGCCGCCGTCAACGGTAATGGTTGTACCGGTCATAAACGAGGAAGCATCCGAACAAAGAAGCAAGAGTGCTCCGTTAAGCTCCTCGGCTTTGCCAACACGCTTCATCATTGCTTTATTGCCCAGTCGCTCGATAAACGCCATGTCCGACTGCGGAGTAACATTCGGGAACGCACCGGGAATAAGGCTGTTGGCACGGATGTTTTTTGAAGCAAGCGCCGATGCACAGTAACGTGTGAACTGAAGAACACCCGCTTTACCTGCACCGTATGTGGGAGGATTCCACGGAATAGTATCACCGTAAACCTCGAAGTTCGGAGCCATAACGGCATACATAGAGCCGATGTTTACAATAGCACCGCCGCCGTTCTTTTCAAAATAAGGGATGACCTCACGTGTACAGCGGAAAATAACGCCGAGTGTACCATCAACGCCCTCTGCCCATGTTTCATCCGAAACCTTATCAAGACGGTATTCGCACGCCTTACCTCCTGCACCGCCGCCGTATGCCGCACAGTTTACAAGCACGTCGATCTTGCCGTACTTTTCATAGGTCGCCGCAAATGCCGCCTTTGTTTCATCCGTACTGCGAAGATCGCATTTAATAAAGCACAGCTTGTCTGCCTTACGGTACTCGTCATAGGTTTCATCAAAACGATCCGTTGTTGACGGAACGACGACCTCTGCACCGTATTCAAGCAGAGCCTTAACCATAACACGTCCGAGATTACCACAGCCTCCCGTGAAAACAACGGTCTTGCCTTTCATAGAAAAAAGATTGTTTGCCATATCTAAATCTTCCTTTTAAATAAAAAATAATGATAGGGTTTCCCCTACCACTATTATACCACTATAAAAAACAGACATCAAGATTCAAGAAAGGACGTGTTTTTTAACGCAATGTCCTGTTTTGTTCATTCTTCACCGAATGAATGTCCGAAATAACGTTTATAAGCACGTTTGAATGAGTATAGCGAAGCATAGCCCACAGCCTTTGCCGTTTCTGCCGCACTTCTTCCCTGATAAAACATCGCCTGCGCAATAGTCATTCTCGATTCAAGCAATATCGCATGAAAGTTTTTTCCGTATACATCATGAAGAATACGCGAAAGCTGACGCTCGCAAACTCCAAGCTCATCCGCTAAACCGAGTTTACTGCAGTTCGGATCCTTGAGGCGGATATTGAAATATTCCTCAAGTATCGCCATGCGTTTTTCATCAAGAGTTGATTCCGTCGATGTTTCCGCCGCGGTGAGTGACGAATAAAGCGATCTCGAAAGCTTAACAAACAAAAGACGAAGCTCTGCCGCTATCTGTTCCTTTGCACCCGGATCAGTGTCAGAAATAATACTGCGAATCGATCTCACATTATCCGCCGCGCCGAAGGTATCGTTCACGGTGATAGGCTCGGACAATTGTTTAAGGGATGTACATATATCATTGCTTTGCTCGTCAGTGAAAGAAAAGAGAAAGGATGTAACAGCTCCGGGTAAAGCATTGGCTGCAAGATGCTCATAAAGAGGTGGTGTAATTGTAAAATGCATCTCATCCCCCTCATCAACGCAAACGAGCTCATAACACGGATGCTTATGCAATCTTCTCGGACGGCTGCTCAGATCATGAAAAAATGATGTACCAAGATATATATTCATCGTCGGAATGGTAATTTGCGATAAATTGCGATATCCGGACATACAGCGTCCCCTCCTTTTCGTTTGTGATTGCTTACATGAGAAACGAATATTAATTTAACATATCGACGCCTTATTTGATAAACGAAACTGCGGCATCACAGTCAGCCTTTGCCATTAACCGAAGCTCATCTGCACGCTCGCAAAGCCGTTCACGAATCGCATCGGAATCAGCCCTTACCGACTCCACAGCAGATGTGAGCTGTCCTGCACTCAGCGAACGTATATCAAGCAGTCGCTCACTCTCACCAATATAATCGAGAAATGCATCGATCTTCGGGTCATACGAAATTCCGATGATCGGCGTACCCATAGACGCGGCAAAAATAAGCGTATGCAGACGTGTTCCGACAACAAATTCCGAACGCTTCATAAGTCCGCAAAGCTCGGATGCCGTAAGACCGTTAAGAATTTTTCCAAAACCAACTTCACTAGCAAGTCTCTCGGTGATCGACGTGTCTCTGTCCGGGAACATCGGCAAAAACAGCGGTGTCAGTGAATATTTTTCCGATACCTCGCGTATATCTCCTGCCAGTGCAGAAAGCATATTTCGGTCTGTGTTCGCGCCGTCAAAGGTGTTTCCGTCCTTGATCGAAACGATGAAATATTTACCCTCGATCCCCTCGCGTGATGTGATATGGTCAACCCACAATTCAGGTGAGCTCTCAAGTAAAAATGCAGGATCGGCTGTGACGTGCATCTTCGTATCAACACCGATCTCACGTGCGAGATTAAGCGAGTCGTTTTCGCGGAAGCTTATATACTCAGCCTTCGACATAATATCTGCCGCGGCACGTCTGCTTGACTGTGAACCAAGCGGGCCGAGACCGTTTGCATATATCATCAGCTTGAGCCCCTTACGTTTTGCAAGACGCATGATGTAAACGTAATAATAAAGGCTCTTTTTACTCGTTCCGTCCTGCAAAAGACTTCCGCCACCCGAAATAAGCAACTTCGCGTGACGCATCTCATTTGCCACACGAGGGATATTGAAGCGGTTCACTGTTCTGACGCCGACTGCACGTGAAACACGCTTCGGATGCCTTGACAAAACCGTGATCCTTGTCTCGGGAGAACGCTCTCTGATACCCGATATGATCGAAGCAAGAAGCGAGTCGTCACCGATGTTGTCAACGCCGTAATAACCGCTTATTATAACGTCCGAATGCTTGTAACGACGGTACGGTGCAAGCTCCTTGTAAACAGCAACATGATCGTCAACCATCCTCGAAACCGAATACGAAGCAAGTACCTCGTTGCGTCCAAGCTCGCCAAGACGTGAACGTTCATCCTCACTCATGCTGTAAAGCTTGCGTATATCATTTGCGATAAGCTCGGCATCGGGCATTTTTTCGCCTCGGCAGGTAAAATTCGTCAGCTTTGCAAGCGGCATGACCTGCTCGTCAAGAACACCGATATATCCTTCCTGACCTGCAAGCACGACCGGCTTTTCGACACTCATCGCTTCAAGTGCGGCACGTGAAACTCCGACAAAAGCATCTGCACACGCAAGAACCTCGGGAATATCGGTACGCGGCCCGATAAGACGTACAACCTCACGCCCGAGCTTCGAGTTCACTTCTGTCGCTCTCGCAAGAAGCGTGTCATAAGCCGTACCGCCGCCGACGATAACGATTTCAAGGTTTGGAATGTCACCGATAAGTCCCTCTGCCGCATCGCATAAAAGAAATCCCGGGAGTGCCGTTTCGTTGTCAATACGGCTGACGTAAACGATACGGAATCATCCTGTTTCAGTGAAAGCTCGGCTATAACACCGTCGGCACTTGCCTTTTTGGAGAAGCGTTCGGTGTCAATACCGTTTATCGTTAAGGTTATAAGATCGGACGGCACCTCATAATTATCGATAAGATACTGCTTTATATCGCTCGAAACGGCAAAGGTACGTTCACCCCAATCGGAAACCTTTTCAAGCAGCGGATTAACCTTGAAAACCGCGTGTGTCGAGGTTACGAAGCGAAAACCCATCCTCCTTGAAAGCGCACCGCAGATAAACGCAGGAATACGAGAATGAGCGTGTACAATATCGAATTTTTCCCGTTTGATGAGCTTTTTGAGTTTACGGTAACTTTTCATCATCGAAGCGGGATTTTTTGTATGGAGCGGAACTGTGAAATGCTTGACTCCTGAACGAAGCAGCTCATCGACGTAAACACCGCCGTTTGAAGCAACGGTAACGTCATGTCCGAGCGCAGCAAGACCGCGTGAAAGCTCAACCACATGAGTTTCCGCACCACCAATGATCATCCACATATGTGCAAGTAATATCTTCATTTCAAATCATGTCAAAGCCATGCGGCAAAGACATCCTTTCATAAAAATCACTCTTAATAATCTCTCCTATTATTGTATCATAGAAATTTTAAATAGTCAATCACCGAAAGATAAAAAAGTCATTCGCCACGACAATATACGACGAAAATTTCGCTCTCTCGGGTGTACAATATAAAGCGAACAAACGCCAAAGAGAGGATAAATCAAATGTCAAATAAATTCACCGCAAAAGCAACAAACGTATTAAATAAATCCCTCTATCTTGCCTGTGAGCTGGGACACACGTACATCGGCAGTGAGCATCTTCTGCTTGCCCTTACAAGTGAAGCCGACAGCGTTGCGGCAAAGCTGCTTGATTCCCGTGCTGTAACCTTCGAAAGCGTAAAAGCGGCAATTACAGACCGCATAGGAATCGGCGAGCGTACCCGTATCACGCCAAGCGATCTGACGCCGAGAACCAAGCGTATCATCGAAATGAGCGCATATCAGGCAACTCGTTTCGGCGGAACTTATATCGGAACCGAGCACCTGCTTCTTGCACTCTGCAGTGAACCGGACTGCGTTGCAGCGGGAATACTGACCTCGCTCGGAGTTTCGGCAAAGGATATAAGCGCAGATATCGCAAGCTTTTTCGGCGAGCTCAGCGATGACGATATAGGTGACGGAAAAAGCAAAAAAGCCCATGCTCTGCGCGATGCACCGACACTTGCACAGTACGGACGTGATCTCACAGCTCTCGCACGCGAAAACAAGCTTGATCCGATAATCGGGCGTGAACGTGAGACCGAACGTGTAATACAGATTCTTTCGCGGCGTACAAAAAACAATCCGTGTCTCATAGGTGAGCCCGGCGTCGGAAAGACTGCGGTTGTTGAAGGTCTTGCCAAGCGTATCGTTGACGGTGCTGTTCCCGAAACGCTGACGGATAAGATTATTGTAACGCTCGACCTTGCTCAGGTGGTGGCAGGCGCAAAATACCGTGGCGAATTTGAGGAACGAATGAAGGCGGTCATGGCAGAGGTGCAAAAAAGTCCGTCCGTTATACTTTTCATCGACGAAATTCACACGCTTATCGGTGCAGGTGCGGCAGAGGGTGCGGTCGATGCGGCAAATATACTGAAGCCGGCATTGGCACGCGGTGAAATGCAGCTCATCGGCGCAACGACGCTTTCGGAATATCGAAAGTATATCGAAAAGGATGCGGCACTTGAACGTCGTTTCGGTTCGGTCACAGTCGGTGAGCCAACACCCGAGGAAGCCGTACAAATACTTTTCGGTTTACGTGACCGTTATGAATCGCACCACAAGGTCAAAATAACCGATGAAGCGATCCATGCGGCGGTATCACTGTCGGTACGCTATATCGGCGACAGATACCTGCCCGACAAGGCAATCGACTTAATCGACGAAGCTGCATCGCGTGCACGCATAACGAGCTTCACTTCCCCTCTCGACCTTAAAGCCGCAGAGGAGGAAATAAAATCTCTTCGCGCCGATAAGGAAGAAGCGATCAAGGCACAGGATTTCGAAAAAGCCGCCGCGATACGCGATAAAGAGAAGGCTTTGCTTACCGACTGCGAGGAGAAAAAAGCCAAGTGGCACGCATCCCGTGTCGGAGCGGAGCTGTCGATCAGTGAAAACGATATTGCCGATATTGTCAGCGCATGGACAGGTATTCCCGTACGCAGACTTGCAGAAGAAGAGAGTGAGCGTCTGACGCATCTTGCGGATATATTAAAGTCACGTGTCATCGGTCAGGATACGGCGGCAGAGGCTGTTGCAAGGGCGATACAGCGCGGACGTGTCGGTCTCAAGGACCCTAACAGACCGATCGGCTCGTTCATTTTTCTCGGTCCAACGGGTGTTGGTAAAACCGAGCTTTGTCGCGTACTTGCCGAGGTTATGTTCGGCGATAAAAACGCGATGATACGCATAGATATGTCGGAGTTTTTGGATAGACACTCAACAAGTAAGCTGATCGGTTCACCGCCCGGTTATGTCGGATATAACGAAGGCGGTCAACTCACTGAAAAGATACGCCGCAAGCCATATTCGGTGGTGCTGTTTGACGAGATTGAAAAGGCACATCCCGACGTGTGGAGTCTGCTTTTGCAAATTTTAGAGGACGGTATTCTGACCGATTCGCAAGGCAGACGTGTCGATTTCAAAAACGCGATAATCATAATGACCTCAAACGTCGGAGCGTCTAATCTCATCGAAAAGAAAAAAGCACTCGGCTTTGTAAATGAAACGGAAAATGACACACACAGCGCAGTGATGACAAGCTTAAAGGAAACGTTCAAGCCGGAATTTTTAAACCGTGTTGACGAGGTTATAATTTTCAATCGGTTAGAGCCTGCGGATATCGAAAAAATCACCGAGCTTATGCTTTCCCGGGTTGCAAAACGGATTGAGGCACTCGGAATAAGCATCGAATTTTCACATGACGTGACCGCATATATCGCGAAAAAAGGCTATGACAGCGTGTACGGTGCACGCCCTCTGAGACGTGTGATCAGCAAGGAGATCGAGGATAGCTTCGCCGCGGCAATGCTTGAGGGCAGCATCAAGAAAGGAATGAGCATCCGTGCGCAAATGGACGAGAACGGTAACATCGTATATCTCGAGGAATAAAATTTACATTCCGCCATGTAAAAGTTGACTTGACGGGATGCGGCTTGTGTGTTATAATAAAAGCAACAAAGATTTACGAAAGGACGCTTTCCAAAAGTGAAAGCAAGGTAATAATCATGCCTAAAGCAGGAATCAAACACACAAAATCCGAAATCGTTACAGAAAAAAACACCGCCGCCGCACTCGGAAGCGGACTCTTACCCGTCTATGCAACACCGGCAATGATCGCACTTCTCGAGGGGGCCTGTGCCGAAGCAGTTGCACCCTCGCTTGAGGAAGGCACCACCACAGTCGGCACCAAGCTCGACGTTGAACACGTTGCTGCAACACCGCTCGGTATGGAGGTTCGCTGTGAATGTGAGCTTATCGAGGTAGATCGCCGCAGACTTGTGTTCACCGTTGAAATCTTCGATAAGGCGGGACTGATCGGCAAGGGTAAGCACGAGCGTTTCATCGTGGCATCGGAAAAATTCATGGAAAAAACCAACGCAAAAAACGAACTCTGAGATAAAGAAAGGTGATAAATATGGATATAAAATCTATCATTGACGACGTCACCGAAAAGGCAGGCTCTCTTGCAAAATCGGCTGTTAAGAAAACGGGAGAAGCCGCCGAAACCGCAAAATTCAAGTTTTTAATAAAATCGGAGCAGAAAAAGCTTGACGCAATGTTCACCGAGCTTGGAAAACTATTTTATAAGCAGGTGAAAGGCACAGATGTACGCGCACAAGCCAAAGCACAGATCATGGAGATCGACGAACAAAAGCGGATCATCTCCGATCTGAAGTCCGCGATCATCGAAACCGCCGGAAAGATGATCTGCGATTCCTGCGGCAAGGCAATCGACCTTGAGCACACATTTTGTCCCGAGTGTGGAAAAAAGATCGAGCCTAAGCTGTTTTTTGATCATGAGCAGGAATGTGAGACCGATGCTGTCAGTGATGACGGTGACGAAACATCAGAATCCGACGATAATCAATAGAGATAATGGGTATCCGAACAAATGCAAGCGTACGGATGCCCGTTTTTCTCTGAAAAGTTATAAAACTTCAAGAAACATCTTGACAAACCAAACCGGGTGTGATATAATATATAAGTCAAGTGCGTTGAGAAACTTTACGGGATGTAGCGCAGTTGGTAGCGCGCCTGCTTTGGGAGCAGGATGTCGCAGGTTCAAATCCTGTCATTCCGACCAAGCGAAATTGCGGAGTGACGTCCCATTCCGCAGTTTCACCATATTTGGAAGCATAGCTCAGCTGGTTAGAGTACTTGCTTGACATGCAAGGGGT
>JAFTTS010000148.1 GCA_017466685.1 Clostridia bacterium | reverse complement strand
TGGAAAATCCGAATGCACTTGCAAAGGGTGGACTTACGGCTCTTTCGGAATATGTACGCTCAAAGGGTATGATCTTCGGCTTGTGGTTTGAGCCCGAGCGTGCTTCAAAGACCTCGAATGCAATGAAGGAGCATCCCGATTATTATATCGGCGGCGGTTTCCTTGATTTCGCAAATCCCGATGCACGTGATTATATGTTTGAGGCGGTTTCATCACAGATAGATAAATACAAAATCGGTTGGGTTAAGTTCGATTTTAACGCAAATATTCCGTATGATCCCTCGGGCAATTCGTTCTACCGCTATATGCAGGGACAGCGTATTTTCACCGAGCGTCTGCGCGAAAGATATCCGGATTTGTACCTCACAAACTGTGCAAGCGGCGGTGCGCGCATGGAGCTTGGACAGAGTATGCTTTATGATAGCTTCTGGCCATCGGATAACGAGAGTATGCTTGATGAGCTGACAATTATAAAAAATACAATGAAGCGTTTACCGTCGTCACATATGGAGCGTTGGAGCGTTCTCAAATGGTCTGACGGATTCCCTTGGTATTCTCACAAGGAGGATCACGGTTATCTGCTGACCTGCCGCGGTGGTACATGGGAAAATGTTGAGATCGTCAGTGATAATCATCTGTTTGGTTTCATGACGGGAGGACCGATCGGTTTTTCGTGTGACATTGCGTCGTTCCCCGAGGAATACAAGGAAAAATTCAAGGCGCATATCGCAAGCTTCAAGCAGGACAGCGGGTTTTATATGAGTGCTCGCACACATCTGCTTGCCGATTCACCGAGTATCACTGCTATCGAATATTCCGATAACGATTTTTCACGCTGTATCGTCAAGGTGTTTACAAAGCAGACGCACGCCCTCGAGCTGACGGTTTACCCCGTTGTTGATCGTGCCTCGGTTTATCGCTTCGGCGAAACGGAGCAGAGTGGGGAATCGCTCATGGAGGACGGTATCAGGATCGACGGACTCAAGGACAACGACTGCGTAACATTTGAGCTTATAAAAATTTGACAGGTAAGGGTTAAAATTTGTCCTTGCTTATACTGATCGGTATTGCTGCCGGAATCGCCTCGGTGCTGTTTCTTTGCATCAAATTCTGATTTTTAATAAATAAAAGAGCTGTCTGCATTTTTGCTTTGTGCGGACAGCTTTTGTTGTTTTTTTTGACACTGAAATGTCTTGTTTTGGTGTCATTTTGTCTTGTGTCGGTGTTTGCGGTTTGGTATAATTATTGTGTAAGTTATTTAAAATGCTTGCGGTACTGAGAGGGAAGCTCTCCCGTGTGCTTTTTGAAGAACACCGAAAAATAGTTCGGCGAAGAGAAGTTCATCGTGTTTGCAATTTGTGAGGCGGACATTCCGTTTTTCATCAGTATTATTGCGTGCTGTATCCGAAGATTTGCGTAATATTCCATCGGGGTTATTCTTGTGTATTTTTTGAAGAGAAGCTTGATGTAACTGACGCTGATATTACATAGCTCGGCAATCTGTGGAAGTGACAGATTTTCGCAGACGTTATCCGCCATAACAGAGGCGACCTTGCGATATTCGGCTGCGGTTTGCGAAAGTGACAGCTGTTCTTCGGAGCTTTTATTTGATAGGCGAATGAGAAATGCCGCAAGACGATTAGCAGCCTCCTGACCTAAATAGGCGTTTGCATAACCTCTTTCCCTGAAGGCGTATATGCGATCGAATATTTCCGTAAATTCTGTGCAGTATTTATCATTCAAAGCGAAGATGCCGTTTTTTAGTTCGCCCGGAAGCTCACCGTTTATAATAAAGCTCGTTATGAGAACCGATGGATTTTTTATGCTTCGGATACTGTGAAATTCCATTGGTGCATGAATGATGAGGTCGTTTTCTTGCAGAGTGTAGACTCGCTCGTCCTCGATGCATTCAACGGAACCGCTTTTGACAAATACGATCTCCCATGGAGCATGATACTCACCCTTATAGGTATATCTGTCATCCCAATCGAATTTATATGAGGAAAAAAAGGCTGTAATTTCAAATTGCTTTTGTACGTATGCCATCCACGACATATATAAGGCCCTCCATGTACTGTCTTAAAACATAAGTTTTGTGTCTTATTGCATATTGCTTTATGGTATTTAGTGTGATAAAATAATTATACACAAGTAATTGCATAATGTCAATGATTTTTTTGCAAAATGCAACAAAATAAGGAGAAAACATACCATGAAAGACAAAGTAAGAATCGGTTATATCGGACTCGGCAAGCGTGGATTTGCCGTGCTTGAGAAGAATTTTGCGATGATGGAGGACGTTGAGGTTGCGGCTCTTTCCGACCTTTCTGATGAGCGACTTTCGAGAATGCAGACCTTCCTTCGTGAAAACACATCCCACGATCCGTATTTAACCAAGGATTATCACGATATTTTAAACGATCCGACGATTGATGCAGTCGTCATCATGATCGGCTGGAGCGGCAGACCGAAAATTGCCATGGAAACCATGCGTGCAGGGAAGTATGCAGCCGTTGAGGTTGGATGCGCTGATACGCTTGATGAATGCTTCGAGCTTGTCAAGACCTATGAGGAAACCGGCGTTCCGGTAATGATGCTCGAAAACTGCTGTTACGGCAGACGTGAGATGATGGTTCTGAACCTCGTCAAAAAGGGACTTTTAGGTGAGGTCGTTCACTGCTCGGGCGGTTATCATCACAACATCAACGAGGAGGATATTTACTGCAACTTCGAGAATATCGATATTCCTCACTACCGTCTCGGTCAATACATAACCAAAAACCGCGAAAACTATCCGACTCATGAGCTCGGCCCGCTTTCAAAGGTTCTCTCTATCAACCGCGGGAACCGCATGGTAAGCCTTTCCTCTTTCGCTTCAAAGAGCCGTGGACTCAAGGAGTATGCGGTCAACCGTTTCGGTGCAGACAGCAAGTGGGGAAAGATAGATTATAAGCAGGGTGATATAGTAACAACTGTGATCACCTGTGCCGGCGGAGAGACCGTTGTTCTCACTCTTGACACAAATCTCCCTCGTTCTCATTACAGCCGCGGCTTCAGTATTCGCGGAACAAAGGGCATGACAAACGAGGACAGAATGTCTGTTTATTTTGACGGTCAGACAGAGGATTCCTTCAAGAATGAGGAAGCGATGTATGAAAAATATGACCATCCGCTTCATGCCGAGTATGTCAAGGCAGGTGTCAAGGAAGGTCACGGCGGTATGGACTGGCTGGTTTGCAGAGCGTTCATCGAGAGCGTGAAGAACGGCACCAACACACCTATTGATGCGTATGATACCGCTGCATGGATGGCTGTCGGTCCGCTTTCCGAAATGTCTATAAACAAGGGTGGAGCTCCGATGGAATTCCCCGATTTCACAAACGGTAAATGGCAGAACCGTGAGCCTGTTGTTAAGTGTAAATACTGTCTTGACGAGATATGCGAGGATAAATCGGTTTCGGTTGTTTGAGTTTATTCCCGGCAGGAAGATAAAGGGCGATTTTGAAGAATACACCTCAAATCGCAGTAATAACCGTAATTTTGGGAAAATAGTCCTATTTCTTTGGTGCAAAATTACTATAAAAAGCTTCGTAAAAATGATATAATATTATTACAATGTCACCCTTGACCTCTGGGAGGTCTTAATATAAAAAATTTTTATATGGAGGAATACACTATGGCAAAGACACATTTCAAGCGCATATTGGCCATGGCGATGTCACTAACCCTGATATCGTCCACCTTCGCTGTTGCTCCCGCTGCTTCTGTCAGTGCAGAGTCGAGTGAAGTGACCGGTACCGGTGAATTTGTGGGCAGCACTTACACCCATGAAGACTTCACCATTGGCACAAGCCTTTATGTGCCCGCGACTTACTCCGCAGACAAGGAGTACTCCCTTCTCGTTTACCTGCACGGTGCAGGCGATAGAGGCGACGGTCCTCTGTACACAAGCGGTACAGGCTCCGAGGCCTTCATCACAAAGGACGTAATCGAAATGTACGGCGAGGACTTCATCATCTTCGCACCGAGATGTCCCTCGGGTTACAAGTGGGTTGAAAGCGATTGGACCCCCGGTACGTACAACTATTCAGCTACACCCATCTCCCAGCCGATGAGTGCGGCAATCAGCTATATTTATGATGAAATTCTCACCACGTATAGCATTAACGAAAACCGTATCTATGTTACCGGCGACTCAATGGGCGGCGGCGGTACATGGGATATCATTCTCCGTGAACCCGACCTCTTTGCGGCAGCGCTTCCTACTGCAGGCTACAATGATGCAGCTCAGGCAGCGAACATCCGTGAGGACCTCGCAATCTGGATTCACCACACCAAGCAGGACCCGATTGTAAGTGCTGTTGGTGACCAGGCTATGTACGAAGCTCTCGTCGATCTCGGCCGTACCAATGTTAAGTACACCGAGTACGATGCTGAGAGTGAGGATTACATAGCTCTCTACTCTGAAACAACCAGAGCAAACGAGGGTTGGGAGCACTACACATGGACTGCTGTAAGAAACGATGCTGTCGAGGTTCTTGCATGGCTCGTTGCACAGGAAAAGCCCGAAACTGACGCTGACGTTGTTAACGTTGAAAACCTTATCGACGCAATCGGCGCAGTAGCGGCTAAGTCTGAAGCAGAGATCATTGCTGCTCGCGAAGCATACGATGCTCTCACCGCTGAACAGCAGGCTAATGTTGACAACTACGCTGACCTTGTCGAGGCCGAGGTTGAGCTTGCACACCAGAAGGCTAACGCACTCGACACAAGCGTTATCGTGGTAAGCGGCTATGATGCAGAGATCGGTCTCGTTTATCCCGAGGCAGACACATATCTGAATTTCTACGGACGTGACTACAATACCGACGGTGTAATCTATAAGGATACCACCGGCAAATACACCGCCGGAAAATCCTATACGATCTCCTTCAAGGTTCGTACACTTCCGTACATTCCGTCAACCATTCCCACATCGTACAATGCGGAGCGTCTTGTTGGCGATATCCCTGCAAAAACAAGAGCTATCAGTCATCTGTGGAATGGCGATTTTACACCCACCATCTTAATGACATCTGACTGGGTTGAATATACCGTAACAACTACCCTCTTAAGCGATAATACGGGTATCTACTTCCTCGGAAGCGGCGGCGGTTACGGCTTCGCTCCGATGGATATTAAGGATTTAAGAATCGTTGAGACAGGTTCTGATGAAAACCTGGCTACAAACACAACTGGTGCATATGACGGCGAATCCGGCTGGGCGAAAAATTCCGCAGGTCATGATTTGAGAAATCACACTATCGAGTTTGTTTCCGGCGACAACGGCTACCTTGTTGTTCCCGCAAACGAAACCGGCGCGGCATTCACCTTTGCAGACGGTGAAACACTCCCTGCAGGCGAATATACCGTTACCGGTGACTTCAAGCTTGCTGAAATTGACTACGGCAAGTATGACGGTGACATTTCTAAACTCTATGAGGACGCAAACATCGCAAACCTCACACTGAGCGCAGATGACGACACCACCGTTGCCGTTAATGCGGAAACCTGGACAAGCGCATCCTTCACAGTCAAAGCATACTCGCCCATCGCAAAGAATGAGCTTGTATTCGCAATCGACGAAGCACTTGATCTTGGTGTTAAGAATCTTGAAATCACCAATGTTAAAAATTACAGCAACGATTACGCAACTCTCGAAGGCGGCGCGGTTGATAAGGTCACCGAGGTTGAAGGCGTTGACACATATCTGAATGCTACAAACAGCGGCGACAACGGAAAGACTTACTACGCTTTCGGTTACCGCAGTGACGCTCTCACAGACGCTATTACCAATGGCGATGGCGGCACATATGAGCTTTCGTTCTGGGCACGTGCTGCAGGTGATGTTGCTGATGCTATCAACATTACTCTCGGTACAGAGTTCTCGTCTGAGTTCATCTTGACCCAGACAAGCGGTGCATCCGGTGACGATGCTCTCGGTTACACTACCGTTAACTCTATTGAAGGCGGAGCATATGCAAACAATAAGCTTTCGCTTTCCAACGAATGGCAGAAGTACACTATCAACTTTACTCTTGACGGTGCTGTAAGAAATATCGCCGGCAGAGGTATCAGATTCAACTTCACTATTAATCCAATAGACGTTGCAGGTCTTACTCTTAACAGAGTTGACGAGGGCAACGAAGCGGCAATCGTTTATGAGGGCGACGGCGGCGAATGGTACACAGACAACCTCTATGTCAACACCGCTGTTATGACTGAATGTCCCAATACATACTACTTTGCAGAGAATACAACAGGTATCGTTAAGAATTCGGATACAGTTCTCGCAGCAGGTGAGTACACTGTAAGCGGCGCATTCAAGGCAGACGCAGATGCTGCACTTACCGTTGCAGGCGAAAGCGCAAACATCACCACAGCTTGGACCGATGTTGCTCTCACCATCGCAGTTAAGAAGGACACAGCAATTTCCGATATCGAATTTGCACTTGACGGTGCTTATGATATCAAGTTCACCGATATCACATTCACACAGACCAAGGAATACAACACCGACTATGTATCTCTTGACGGCGAGGCTCTTGAAAAGTTTGAGGGCGGCTTCGACTCTTATATAACAGCAAGCGCCAACGACGCAGGTAAGCTTCAGTTTATCTATAACAGCGATAAGCTTGCCGGTGCATTCGATGCAGACGGTGTTGGCAAATATCGCCTTACCGTATGGCTTCGTGCGTCGGTTGCAGATGAGTGCGCTCACTCAACTCCTGTATATCACAGCGTAAACCTTACTCTTGGCGGTCTCTATGCATCGCAGAACAGACTCTCAAAGCCTAATGTTTCCTATACCGAAAACGAAGATGCTACAACCGGAACAACCCCTGGATCTGTTTCCGTATATGATATTGAAGGCACAACTCTCTCCAGCGGTACGCTCGGACTTACCGATGAATGGCAGAAGTTCGTTATCGACTTTGAAACCGTAGCCGATATATCGACTGCTGTTGCAAACTACGGTCTGCTCTTCGCAACGACCTGCGTGTATTCGGACGTTGACATTTACGGTCTGTCCATTGTAAAGGTTGATGACGAAGGAAACGTAGTTGCAAACTCCGAAATCATTGACGAAAGCGGAGAGTGGACGTATACAACCAAACTCAGTCATGTTGGCTATGTTGCGGCTACATACTATAACGGTACTGACAACTACTATCATGCAGAGAATGTAACCGGAGTTGTTTCCACATCCGATGAAGTTCTCCCGATGGGTGAATACACCGTAAGCGGTATGTTCCGTGCAGACTCTGCTGCAAACCTCACCGTTTCGGCAGGCAACTTCGTAAGTGAGGCTGTTGCTCTGACAACTAACTGGGCAGAAGCAGAGCTTACTCTCGCAGTTA
This sequence comes from Clostridia bacterium, assembly GCA_017466685.1. GTDB lineage: Bacteria > Bacillota > Clostridia > Oscillospirales > CAG-272 > Flemingiibacterium. The sequence goes on along the minus strand of JAFTTS010000148.1, from coordinate 3,224 downwards.
AGAAGGACACCGCACTTTCCGACATTGAGTTCGCTCTCGACGGTACTTATACTCTTGACTTTACCGATATTACATTCACCAAGGTTAAGGATTATAACACCGATTATGTAAACCTTGACGACGAGGCACTTGAAAAGGTTGTTGAGGCTGAGGGAACCGAAACATATCTGAATGTTACAAACAGCGGCGACAACGGAAAGACATTTGCCGGCTTCGGTTATGTCAGTGACGCTCTCACCGATGCTATCACAAACGGCGACGGCGGCACATATGAGCTTTCCTTCTGGGCACGCTCCACAAGCGATGTGCTTCACAATATCATCGTTACTCTCGGTTCAGAGTTCTCGTCTGAGTTCATTCTGTCTCAGGCAGGCGGCGTAACCGGCGATGACGCTCTCGGTTATATCACCGTAAACTCCATTGAGGGCGGTACATATTCGGGCGTTAAGCTCAATCTCACCACCGATTGGCAGAAGTACACGATCAACTTCACTCTTGACGGTGCTGTAAGAAACATTGCCGCAAGAGGTATCAGATTCCATAACGTGGAAACTTCCGTTGACGTTGCAGGTCTCACACTCAAGAGAGTTGATGCAGGCAACGAAGCAAACATCGTTTACGCAAACGACGGCGGCGAATGGTACACCGATAAGCTTTATGTTAACTCGGCTATCTTTGCTGAACAGCCCGGCGTATACTACAGCGCAGAAAATGCTGCAGGCTTCAAGTCCACTTCGACTGATGTTCTCCCTGCAGGTGTTTACACTGTAACAGGTGACTTCCGTGCGGCAGCTGATGCAACACTTACCGTTTCGGCAGGTGCATACACAGGCAGCACGATCGATCTTACAACTGCATGGGCAGCAGGTGAGCTTACCATCGGTCTTAAGAAGGATACAGCAATTGCTGATATTGAGTTCGCTCTTGACGGCGTAAACACTGTTGACTTCACAAACATCGAGTTCACAAAGACTGATGATTACAACAATGATTATAACGATCTCTCAGGTGATCCCGTAATCAATAATGTTATAAGCGATCAGTTCGATTCTTATGTACACGCAACAGACAACGCTGATAACGAAAAGTCCAACTTCGGCTTCGGTTACATCAGTGACGCTCTCACCAATGCTATTGTGGCAAACGGCGAATCGGGCACATACGAGCTCACATTCTGGGCACGTGCTGATGCATACTCCGAAATCGCAATCACACTTGGTACAGAGTTCTCGTCCGAGTTCATCCTCACAAAGCTTGACGGTGAATCCGGCAACGAAGCTCTCGGTTATACTCTCGTTACCGCAATCGACGGTGCAACCGCTAACAATAAGCTGGCAGTTTCCACCGATTGGCAGAAGTACACGATCACATTCACTCTTTACGGCACAACTCGTAATATTGCCGCAAGAGGTATCAGATTCCACTTTGCTAATGTTCCCACCGAAGTCAGCAGCCTGACTCTTGTAAGAACTGATACAGGCGCAACTATCCTTGATGCAGACGATAACGGCACATGGTACACCGATAAGCTTTATGTCAACTCGGCAACACTCGTTGTAAATCCCGCACAGTACTACACAGCAGAGAATGTTGCAGGTATCAAGTCCACTGCTGACACTGTTCTCGCAGCAGGCATTTACAGTGCAGTTGCAAGCTTCCGTGCAGACGCTGACACAACTCTCAGCGTATCTGTAAACGGTGAAGTTACCGAGATCGCATCGCTCACAAGCGGCTGGCAGACTGTTGAGTTTATAGTTGAACTTACAGAGGACACCAATGTTTCTGACATTGAGTATGTTCTTGGCACAAACGCAACACTCGACTTCACAGCAATCGAGCTTGTAATCGACAATGGCGCAGCCGATGAAGTGGCAGCAAATGCAGTAATCGCGGCAATCGACGCAATCGGCGAGGTAACTCTCGAATCCGGTGATGCAATTGCAGCAGCAGAAGCGGCATATGCAGATCTTACCGATGCACAGAAGGAACTCGTTACCAACTATGCAACCCTCACAGCAGCAAGAGACGCATACGATGCACTTGTTGCAGCAGCAGAGGCAGATAAGGCAGCAGCAGACGCAGTAATCGCGGCAATCGACGCAATCGGCGAGGTAACTCTCGAATCCGAGGAAGCAATTGCAGCAGCAGAAGCGGCATATGCAGGTCTTACTGATGCACAGAAGGCACTCGTTACCAACTACGAAACCCTCACAGCAGCAAGAGACACATACGACGCACTTGTTGCAGCAGCAGAGGCAGATAAGGCAGCAGCAGACGCAGTAATCGCGGCAATCGACGCAATCGGCGAGGTAACTCTCGAATCCGAGGAAGCAATTGCAGCAGCAGAAGCAGCATATGCAGGTCTTACTGATGCACAGAAGGAACTCGTTACTAACTATGAAACACTTACCGCTGCAAGAGCAACACTTGAACAGCTCAAGCTCATCGCGGCATCCGTTGCAAAGGTTGGCGATGCTTACTATGCAACTCTCGCAGATGCACTCGCAGCTGACGGCGACATCACACTTCTTGCAGATATCACTGAAGAAGTAACTGTTTCCGAAGTAGTTTCCATCATCAAGAATGGCTTTACTGCAAATGTTGTAGCGGCTGACGGATACGAGCTCATCGAAACCGATGACGCATACAACGTATACACAGCAGTTAAGAAGTACGACCTTGCAGGCGTTACCATGACTCTTGGTTCCAGCCTCTCGCTTGACTTTGCTATCAATACAGCTAACCTCACCGGCACTGACAACTACGCAAAGATGACTATCGTTTACGCAGACGGCAGTGAGCCCGATACAATCATCGTACCTCAGTCCGAGTGGACAGTATTCAGCGGTAAGATCTACACCGCTAAGTTTACCGGTATGGCTGCAAAGCAGATGAACGACGTTGTTACCGCAGTTGTATACAATGCAAACGGTCAGGCAGTTACCAACGCAAAGAGCGACAGTATCGAAACCTATGCAGTACGTATGCTTAACGGTAGTGCAGCAAACAATGCCAAGCTCCGTGCAGTATATGTAGATATGCTCAACTACGGTGCAGCAGCTCAGGTACAGTTCACATACGACGAAGCTAACCTTGCAAACCGTAACCTCACCGAAGCACATCAGGCATGGGCAACCACATCTGTTGAGACAGTAGACAACCGCGTTAAGGGTACAGGCTACGTTGGTTCGACTCTTACCCTCGCAGGTGAGATCCAGCTCGAC
>JAFTTS010000147.1 GCA_017466685.1 Clostridia bacterium | reverse complement strand
GCCGTTTCAAGCTGTCGTATAATCCAAAGAATGAGGTTATTGTAACAGTCGGCGGCAGTGAAGCTATTGATATAGGCGTACGTGCGCTTGTAAATCCGGGGGATGAGGTTATAATACCGATTCCGGCGTTTGTCTGCTACGGACCGATCGTTGAGATGGCACACGGCGTTCCCGTATATATTGAAACAAAGGCAGAGGACAATTTCAAATTAACCCCCGATGCACTCCGTGCGGCTATAACACCTAAAACCAAGCTGCTTATCCTGCCGTTCCCGAACAATCCAACCGGTGCTGTTCTGACACGTGACGAGCTTGAAGAAATCGCCGACGTTATCCGCGGTACAGATATAATGATACTGTCCGATGAAATATACGCCGAGCTTACATACGGCTTCAAGCATACTCCGATTGCAACGCTCGACGGAATGTGGGAGAGAACAATAACCGTTTCGGGCTTCTCAAAGGCATATGCAATGACCGGCTGGAGACTTGGTTATCTCTGTGCGCCCGAGCCGCTTATAACGCAGATGCACAAGATTCATCAGTATGCGATAATGTGTGCACCGACGACGAGTCAGCTTGCGGCAATTGAAGCGCTCAAAAACGGCGACTCTGATATCGAAATGATGGCATCCGAGTACAACCGTCGTCGCAGGTATATTCTTAACGGTCTGCGTGATATCGGAATTGACTGCTTCGAAGCGCAGGGAGCATTTTATGTTTTCCCGGACATTCGCAAATTCGGACTGACGAGCGATGAATTTTGTCAGCGTTTGCTCGATGAAAAGGGAGTAGCTATAGTTCCGGGAAATGCGTTCGGTTCATGTGGCGAGGGATTTGCACGAATTTCGTATGCATATTCGGTCGATCACATCACCGAGGCACTGGAAGCTATGGGGGAATTTGTCCGCGAGTTATAATTTTATATAAACAAAAGATCCGGAGTTATTCTTCGGATTTTTCTATTTGAATGTAAAATCGAACGGCACGAGGGAAATGTCGCAAATTCAAGTACAGCTTTATGGGGGCAGTTTTATACATATGATTATACAAAATGCAAATTTTGTATAATAGAGGGAAGGAACAAAGAGAGGAAAAAGGCGATTTTGAGTGTGGGACGCTATTTTAAACTGCATTTTGTTGCGGTTAGCTCATGTACTGCATAATATCTATATATAAGATGTAAGCGGTATACATATGTCGGCAGATGCGCAGTTACATTACCGACGTTTTAGCCGATACGTAATCCTACAGTTCCTCCTGTGTTAAACTGCGCTTATAACTTGTACGCTGACTGCACGCTGACAGCCAATGGCGTGAAGCAAAACGTACATCTGTAAGGTTTGAAGATTTCTGTTGGCAGCCACAAGCTTTGATTTTACGGAAATTCATATTGATACAGAGTGAAACCATGACCGCGTGTACACGACACGTTGATTTGCTTTATAACTCAATTATTGTGGATGATAAGCCATTTTGGTACTTGCAATGAAAAACGGACGTTTAATCACAAGCTATCAACAGTTTCAACAAATATTCCCCGCAAAACTTTTTAATCTTTCAAGACTGCCAATTATACAAAATCCAACACACTATTGTAATTAATATAAAAGTCGCCATCCTTTTGAATGACGACATAATTTATTCATATTTATTCAAGGCAGGCGTACGCGACATTACGCAAACGCGGCTGATACCATTCCTCACGCGGTGCTAATGTATGCTGTACAAAGAAGACGCCAAACTTTTCCTCTGTATCCATTATAGCAGTCGAACCTGCCGCGCCACCCCAGCCAAATTCACCGATATTCGCGATCGAACCGGATTTTGCTTTGTCTATATGTGTACGTACGCCGAGACCGTAACCGTAACCGCGAAGCTGTGACCATGTCATATCTTTAAGCTGTGTTTCATTCATACGGTTGGTTTTGATAAGCTCGACTGTTTTGGGTGCAAGTATACGCTCGCCGTTTGCCGCGAGTCCCGAGCAAGAAAGCGCCGCAATCAGTTTTGCATAATCGCTGACGGTTGTAACGATTCCCGCTCCACCGCTGTCAAATTCGGTAGTCGGAACATGACCGCGTTCAACAGCGACACCGACATTTTCAAAGTGCCCTGCCCCACGTGTTCCGAATGCCTGTGCCTCGACGATATCCTGATTCTGCTGCGTGGGATCGTTTGCGACAAAGCGATATTGCGATGCCATTTTTGCCTCGATTTCGGGCGTGTGATGATAGAATGATTCGGTCATTCCGAGCGGATCGAAGATGTTTTCCTTGACGTAATCACGGAACTTTTTGCCTGTTATTATCGAGATAAGTCCGCCGAGAGCATCATGACAGAGCGAATATTGCCAATGTGTACCGGGTTCAAAGGAAATCGGCTCATTTGCAAGCGCATACAAAAGGTCAACCTCGGAAAACGCCGAGCCTTTTTTCTCTTTAATTTCAACGATGGATGGCGCATTGTAATTATAATTAAAGCCTGCGCTCATCGAGAAAAGATCACCGATTGTTATCGGATTTTTTGCTTCAACAAGCTCGCCGTTTGCGTTTTTCACCATCATATGGCGGTATTCGGGGACATAATCGTATAACGGATCATTAAGCAGAAATTCTCCGCGTTCAAGAAGCTGTGCCGCCGCGGTAACTGTCGTTATTTTTGAACAGGAATATATATTAAAAAATTCATCGCCTGTCATTGGTTTGCGAGTTTCGAGATCGGCAAAGCCTGCCGCGTATTTATGTACCGGTTTGCCGTTCAGCGTTACAACTGCCGCACATCCCGGTGTACGTTCCTTTGCCATATAATCAATGAAATTATTTAACTTTGAAAAATCCATCTTTTTCCTCCTTAAAATCGGGCGCATTTTAACTGTATACTATATTATAGCATAGAATTATAGGAATTGAAAGATAATTTTGAAAATTTGTTCCGGATTTTTTATTACAAGCATTTAACGGCTCGGTGACTGCAAAATATTCATATGGTTATACAAGATAATTATATTTACAAAGCCACCCAAATATGTTATAATTGTTATATAATAGGCTTACTTTCGAGATTAAGCTCTTTATGCAAAATAATTATAATTTTACAAGGATTACAGTGATGCGATTTTACGAAGATCTGACTCATATTAAGGAAAACCGTCTGCCGCAGCGTGCATATTATATCCCCGAAAACGAGGGTGCATATATGTCCCTGAACGGCGAATGGAATTTTAAATATTATAAGGCTGACATTGATGAGGAAGCTACCATTGAGAATTGGGACAAGATTCCCGTTCCCTCTTGTTGGCAGCTTCACGGTTATGATATTCCGCAGTATATTGATTCACATTATCCCTATCCCGTGGATATGCCGTATGTTCCGGATGATAACCCACTTGGCGTTTATATGCGCGAATTTGAGATAAATACTCCCGGCAACCGCCATTATATAGTTTTTGAGGGCGTATCCTCGAATCTTGAATTATATATAAACGACAAGTATATCGGTTACAGTCAGGGCAGTCACCTGCAGGCGGAATTTGATATCACGGATTTTGTTAATGTTGGTAAAAACAAAATTTTAGCTAAAGTCAGAAAATGGTGCTCGGGCAGTTATCTCGAGGATCAGGATTCTTTCAGATATAACGGTATTTTCCGCGATGTATATATTCTTTCACGTCCTGACGGTCATATTAAGGATATCAAAATCATCACGGAAAGCAACAGAATTTTAATTGACTTTGAAGGCTGTGCCTATATATCGCTTTTTGATAACGGTAAGCTGATCGGCGAATGTAAGGCTGACGGTAAGGCTGAATTTTCGGTTTGTGATCCTATAATGTGGAATGCCGAAAAGCCCTATTTGTATGAGCTTGTTTTCGAATATATGGGTGAGGTTATCAAGCAATCTGTAGGCTTTGTTGAATATTCGATTAATGATGAAGCGGCGTTTTGTGTTAATGGAGTGCCGGTTAAATTAAAAGGCGTAAACCATCACGACACTCATCCCCAAAACGGTTGGTGTATGACCGAGGATGAGCTTTTACAGGATCTTTTATTGATGAAGAAGCTTAATATCAACACGGTCAGAACGGCTCATTATCCGCCGCATCCGAAGTTTCTCAATATGTGTGACGAGCTTGGTTTCTACGTGATGCTTGAAACGGACGTTGAGTCAAACGGTTTCCCCGGAAGATATCCCGAATCGTGGGACTATGATGTCACTGAAAATCCGCATGAGTGGCCCGGTGGTCATCCCGATTGGGAGGAAGCGCATCTTGAGCGAATGGAACGTGCCTATGAGCGCGACAAGAATCACGCTTGTATTTTCAGTTGGTCAACCGGTAACGAAAGCGGACATCTTGAACATCATTATTCAATGATCAAATACATAAAGCGTGTTGATCCTAAGCGTCTTGTTCACTGCGAGGATGCTTCAAAAGCCATCAAAGCACATCCGGAATTTTATGACAGACCTGATTTATTTTCGGGTATGTACACAAGTCCAAAAGAGATAGAAGAATATTTGAATGACAATGAAAAGCCGCTTCCCTGCTTCCTTTGTGAATATTCACACGCAATGGGTAACGGTCCCGGTGACATCAAGGATTACTGGGACGTTATATACAAATATCCCAAAGCAATGGGCGGATGCATCTGGGAATGGGCAGATCATACGGTCACGGTTAACGGCGTCAACAAATACGGAGGAGATTTCGGTGATTTTCCGAATGACGGCAATTTCTGCGCGGACGGTCTTGTTTTCCCCGACAGAAGCTTCAAGGCAGGATCGCTCAATGCAAAGGCGGTTTATCAGTATGCACACTTTGAACTTGAGGGTTCAAAGATAAAGGTGACGAACCTTTACGATTTTACCAATCTTAATGAATACACGTTCACATATGAGAGTGTTGTTGACGGTGAGGTTATAGAGAGCAAGGAGCTTGTACTGGATGTTGAGCCCAAAATGTCCGTCGAGGTTGAATGCCTTACCGCACCTGTGTGTAAACTTGGTGCTTTTGTGAACTGTTATCTCTATGATAAAAACGGATATGAGGTGGCGGCTTCCCAGCTCACAGTTGATGCGAAGTGCGCAAAGATTCAAAAAACTGAGGGTGACGTTCATATAATCGATTATGGACGCGATTTTGTTGTTGATTGCGGAAATACTCAATATACATTTTCCAAGCACTACGGTGAAATTTCAAGTATTGTCAAGAACGGAGTTGAACAGCTTCGTGACCGAGTCCATCTCACGGTACTTCGTGCGCCGATCGACAACGAAAGACCGATGCTCAAGAAATGGTACCGTGCGTATGACGTATTCTCCGAGGGACTTGACAAAACCTTCAACAAGTGTTATTCCTGCAAGCTTGCAGGTGGCAAGATCATCGTTTGCGGATCACTTTCGGGAGTCAGCCGTGTACCGTTCCTTAAATATACGGTGGAATATACCTTCCACAGTGACGGTTCAGTCAAAGTGACACTTAACGGTGATATCAGAGAGAAAAAGTTTGAATGGCTTCCCCGTCTCGGCTTTGAATTTGTGACGCCTTATGAAAATAATAAGTTCCTTTACTTCGGCAGAGGCAACATGGAAAATTACATTGATATGAAATACCATGCAAAAGTCGGTTATTATGAAAGCGACGCAGATAGCGAATATGTTAATTATATAATGCCGCAGGAGCATGGAAACCATATTGAAACCAAGCTGCTCGATATGAAAAACGGGCTCATATTCGAATCTGACAAGGGCTTTGAATTCAATGTTTCTCATTACAGTGCGGCAACTCTCATGAACGCTAAGCATACGGATGAGCTTAACAAAGAAGCCTCAACGATAATAAGGATCGATTACAAAAATTCAGGTGTCGGTTCAGCAGCCTGCGGTCCTGCTCTCCTTGAAAAATACCGACTTTGCGAAAAGAAGATCGAAAACTTTACATTTTATATTTCTTAATAATATCAAGGCACGCTTACGGTTCTCCCGGGCGTGTCTTTTTTATTCGGCTGTATACACTTCCCTTTCAAATACCAAAACGGCGCACCGATTTTACTCAGTACGCCGCTCAGGCTGAAGAAATATACAGACGACTCTTGTTATTTTAAGAGTATCTTAACTTAAATTATTACTGCTTCTTTTTCTTTGCAAGTGCAACTGCAATACCTGCGATTACAACTACTGCTGCAACGATTCCGATGATAACTCCTACAGGGAAATCTTTCTTTTCGCCATCATCGGTGGGATTGGTGGTGTTGCCTGCAGTGGTTTCTTCATCTGCAACAGTTGTATCAGCTTCAGTGGTGTTTTCACCTTCAACGGTTGTATCGGATTCACCGGCTACAGTGGTGTCTTCGCCCTCTGCTGCGGTAGTGCCTTCCTCTGCAACAGTTGTATCTTCACCCTCTGCCGCAGTGGTATCCTCCACTTCTGCTGCAGTGGTGTCTTCTGCTTCTGCCGCAGTTGTATCTTCCTCGGGAGCTTCGGTGGTTTCCTCGGGTGCAGGTGTGGTTTCAGGTGCTTTTGTTGTTACGGGTGCGCTTGTAACAGGTGCGTTTGTTGATGCCCACTCATTGGAAAGCTCATAGAAATCACAGGTCCACTGACCGCTTTTGGAGTTATACACCTCGGCATACTCATAGTGATTTCCGTCGTTGTCAAGGTCGTTGAGCGAATATGTAAATCCAAGCTTGCCGGTCTTTATCATATCCATATCGCCCTTTGTACAAGGCATGGAAATCTCTATTGCATAACCCTTATCGGTAAACGCGGTCTTATACTCAAATTCTGAATAGTCAATCTTGTCATAGTGCTCATAGAGACCGAAAAGTGTGTAACCGTAAGCGTCTACGGAGCACTTGATAACGTCGTGCGGATCACCGTTGAAGGAGAAACGCAGCTCGATAAGGTCTGTCTGATATGCGTTGTACTTCTCGAGAAATGCTTTACCGAGAGTGTTTACGTCATCGTCGGTAACGTCACAGTAAACGTAAAGACGCTCATCATCATAGAGGAAGTAAACATCCGCTGTACAGGTGAAAGGCCATTCTGCGACGTTTACAAGGACGTTGGGCTTTGTTCCGAGATCTCTTATAACGAGTGAATTATGATAAGCTGCATCGAGCTGACCGTCAACAACGGCTGTACCCTTCTTAATAACATTGGTGTTTGCACTTGCTGTCACTGCGAGAGTGAGCACCATAGAAATTGCGATAATTAATGTGAGAAACTTTTTCATGATTTTATCCTTTCTGTTATTCCAAAACAATTTCGGGACCTTCAACGTAGACTTCCATATGGTCGATTTCAAAGGGATCGTGAGTCTGATTCATGATCTCAATAACCATGTATGTGTCTCCGTATACCGACTCGGGAACATCATAGCACATGAGTCTTCTGTCGGTGAATGCGCCGCGGCAGAGATCGAGACCAATGTATTCACATGGCGTCGAATTTATATAAACCACAGGTGGATTCTTTATTGCTTCGTTTGTCGATACCGAGAACTTGAGTGTGAGGTCAGAGCCGTCAATAACGTCACCAACGGGGATACGGAAAGTTGCGAAGCCGCCTTTATGTAAGGTTTTCGGGAGATAGGAAACCGTTGACTCCCAAAGAGGGCTCATATCTTTCCAGGAGAGAATACATCTTCTGTTCATATACATCAGCTTCTCATAAGAGCCGATCGTACAGAGCACTGACCACGATGTAGCCTCACCGGGGGTTTTGGAATTGAACTTTTCACCGGATGTGAAGAAATTATTGCTGTCTCTGTAGTAGTTGAAGAGAGATATCTTATCAGCACCCTGCGAGAAGTAGTTTGCCGCCGTTGCTGACAGTGTTTCGATATCCATGCCTACGTTTGCAGCACCGTATCTTGAAGAAAGACGGGAGGGGTCAATACGCGGAGCGAGAACCACGTCATAGGCTTCGCAGAGAGAATCCCACATCTTTACGGGAATATCCGTATCTGTGGTTGAGAAGCGGCACGAGGGCGAGATCCAGTCAATAAGTCCCTCGGTAACCCATGTTATAATATCAAGACCAAAATCGAAATTGGTTTCGATATCATATGCAACTGTAACTGCGAGCTTTATTTCATGTCCGTACTTTTCCTCGTAAACCGACATGAGCTCATCGACCTTACGCATAAAGTCATTAAGTATCTCAACGCCGTTATATTCGCCGCCGATGTGCCAGAGCCAAAGCTCACGCTGGAAGTCAAGCTCAATTCCGTAACAGTCGTAACGGTTAAGCGCTTCGTTAATGAAGCCGAGCATATATTCACGAACACTCTCATGCGTATAGTTCATTGCTTTATCGAAGTTTCCGACATAGCTGTGATGCTGAACGCGTCTCACCTCGGGATGCTTATGGTAGAACTCCGAGAAGATGATACTTGTCGTCTCGGTTGCCATGTCGTGAACGTCGTTCATACGGAATGAGAGCCAATGGTTGACGCCCATATCGCTGAAGGCTTCGTTGAGTACGCCGATTGGATCGACCGCAAGCGTCTTATAAAGATAATATGAACCCTTCGCCTGCGACTGTTCCGAATAATCAACAGGCTCGCCGTTTTCTTCGGTCCAGTAATATTTGTCAAGATAGCTTGTAACCACGTTATTAGGGAACATGGAACAAACGTCATTGACACTGGTGAACATATCGGTAAGATGCGTTCCCTCATACTGTCTTGCATACTGTACGATCTCCGGCTCGGTGATACCGTTTCTTGATGCCATACCGATAAAGCCCGAGAAGTCATTGTTGATTGCAATGCCGTTAACCTCATACTGTGCTTCGGTTTTGGGATCCCATGCCCATGCAACACTGTCACTGCCGATAACCGCTTTAACGTCATCCGGTGTTACGGGTGTGCCAAAGGTGGAAGGAGCATTTTCGGGGATCTCATCAACGGGAACAAGCGAGAAATGGTCAAAGCAGTAGTCTTGTCTCATGATGGCAGGTGCGCCGCCGCAGACCTTGATGGATGTAAGCTCATCGGTGAGGTCGATATAGTATTCAACCTTGAGCCAATCGTTTGTCGGATATACGTATGCAGTCAAAGCCTCACCGGTCTTTTGTCCGAAAATGAGTCGGAGCTCGGTGATCTGTCCCACGCGCTGGGTGCGGAAGTATCCCGTGAAGAGATACTTACCCGCTTCGATTGTTTCACCAGGCGTATATACCGGTCCGTTATGGCTCGCCGATATGTTGCTGACACGAATATAACCGCCGTTTTCGTCATCGTCATAGGAAAGCGTTGCGCCGCTGCATTCCCAGTAAACGAGACAGTTTGCAGCATTGAAACGGCTGAACTTTAGTAAGTTTCCCTTCGGCAGATCCTCGTCAATCGAGGGAATGATCGAAAGCACTGCCGAAGCTGCGTCAACATTCACCCAAAAGGTTTGAGTCAGCATAAGTACGGCAAGAAGTATCGCCGCAAATTTTGATTTTTTCATCTGCAATTCTCCTTTCGTACGATCAATTATCAAGCTTAACGATAGATAAGTTATCAATATCAAACGAGCAGAGGTCCGTATCGGGATTGAAGCCGCCTGCGATTCTGATAACGAACTTTTCGCTGGAAGTCGGCGTTATAACAGCCTCGATATGTCTCCATTCATCGGTGATCGGGAACGCGAAGTTATGACTTTCAAACAGCTCACCGTTTACCGGCAGAGGAACAAAATTGCCCGTATAGTTACGTGCGATCATGCTTTCACCCTCATTGGAACAGCGGATATCATAGGATATCTTATAGCTGTAACCGCCGAATTGGTAGATGTCCGATTTAAGAATAATTCCGCAGTACTCGTTGGGACGGTTGCTCATTCGGATGAATCCGCCGTTTTCGTCCTCCTCATACGTCAGAAGTGCACCCGAGCCGTTATAGGTTGCCCAGTTTTCAAGTGCGGTTTCGGGATCATCAAAGCTTCCTGCTTCGTAAAGGTTGACGTTATTCGGTACGGTATCCGCCATATTGATAATAGAGATGTTTGCAATATCGTAATTCTGAATGCCTGTCGCAATTGCAGGACCGCATACCTTGAATTCAAGCGGCATTGCCGTATTGACAGGAATCACGTATTCCATATGTGCCCATTCATTGCTAATCTCAATGGTGTGCGGTGTATCAGCCATTACAACGCGTACATACCCTGTTTCATCCTTGGTCGATGTACGGAAGTCAGCACTGAATATATACATACCCGGGTTCAGAATAGTCTCACCCTTATAGGTGAATCCGAGACGGTTGCTTGTAATATTGCTTGCTGCAAGATACTTGGTTCCGTCTGCATCAACCTTATATTCGAGAGTCTGATTTCCATATGTCCAGCTTTCAAGAGCCTCCTCGCTGATTACTCCGCGTGCAAGACCTGCCGACATTTCCGATTCATCAAGGAATACGATATTCTTAACATCGATTGCGACACCGTCACCAAGCTTGAAGATGATGTCACTCTTTTGAAGCTCCTCACCCTCGGGAACGGCAATCGCAAATATAACGTCGCTCCAGCTTGTCGTAATCTCTGCCGTGGTTGAACCGTCCGGAGTTACGAGTGCTTCGCCGTTATAATAAGCGCTTACGGTAGTCTTGTTATTATCGACCATGACCGCATCAAGATTGAAGCCTCTGCCTGTATCGAAACTCGTTATTTCGAGATTTGAGAGCTTATAATCGGTAAGGCGCAGACCGGCAGAAACATAATAGGTTCCCGCAGTGAGAGTTTCGTTCGTAACGATATTAAACTCGGTGGCATTCGCTTTCGGCGCGGGAATATGATTGTAATATCCTGTGCTTGCAGCCTCAAGCTTGAGATCAGACGGGATACTTCCCTTTCTGTAAGGCGACAAAACAGTTGACCATCCTGCACTGTCACTGCCCGAAGCAAGCATAGTTCCGTGATTTACAAGCTGTTCGGTCGTTCCTGCTTTGATGATGGAAAGACCTGCGATGTCGTACGGGAGGATATCCTGACCACCTATCTCCTCAAATCTAAATGTAAGAGCACCTGTGGAGGTCGGTTTTACGGTGGATCTGATCTGTGTCCACTCGTTAGTCATGCGAGTAATACTGATGGGTGCACTGCCGTTAAGACGAACACGTGCTTTTGTGAAGAAGTCATCGCCGATTTTATAATCCTCATACCAATCGGAGGTGTATGCGGCACGCACGTACATACTGATCTCATAGGTTTCGCCCTCGGTCACGGTTATGCTCGGATCGCGGTAATATGCGGCGTCACCTGCGACACGGAGGTTTGAGAGGTGGAGATAGTGTTCAATTCCTGCATCTCCGATCAGATTTTCTACAACGTCTGCAGATGCAGTGGAATTTGACTTGAGCTTATTAAGTCCGAGATCCTCCCACCATTTCTGCTTGAGCAACAGCATGGTTACAACTGTACCGATATTGATCTCACTAATAGAAATCTTACGCTCAACAAGCTCAATTTCAACATCACAGAAGTCGAGCGCGTATGCACCGTCAAGTACAAAGCTGATAGTGTTCATGTCAATGGGCGCAGAGGTGTCAATAACAAATTTAACGTCAGTCCAGCCGTAAGGATCGATCCATTCAGAATCCTTGCCGTGACGGGTTCTGAGCTGCACCTTGCTGTCGGTGACATAGGCACTGAGGGCTGCTCCGTTTGCGTCAGATGAGACTGTGAGATTCGATGAAAAATTAATCAGATCAAAGTCTATCGGTGCAACGAGACGGAACTTACCGGAAATATAGTATACACCCGGCTCGAGTACCTTTTCCTCGGTGATATTAACAGTGGTATTGCCGCCGTTTGCATCGGCATATGCATGATAATATCCGGTTCTGTTCACCTCGGCAGACGCACCGGAGTTCTTCCATCCGCAGGTTTCGGAAACCGTCTCGCCGTATTTGACAAGCTCTGTTCCGCTTTCGATCTCAACCACAGAGAAATTCTTGATATCATACGGCAGGATGTCATAACCGCCCATTTCTCTGATTCTTATTGCAAGAGGCGAATCTGATGTTGGAGTGAAAGTTAAGCTGTACTCTGCCCATTCGTCGGTCAGTGTAAAGACTCTGTTATTTATATCGTCTCCAAGCCATGCAGACCACGAGGAACTAAGGAAGAAACGTATCTGTCTGTATCCCTCTCCGTTATCAAAGCGTGTGTGCCAATTGAGCGTTGACATTGTGCGTGCGCTGAAGGAAAGTCTGTAAGATGTTCCCTCTTTCAAGGTAACGCTCGGATCGGAGTATGTAATACCGTCGGAATAGAAGTCGATATCATACGCATGGATATACTTGTCTTCGTTTTCACCGACGATAGCGATCGGCGTACTGTCACCGCTTACGAAGTTTTCAACATATACACCGCCAACGGGAATGTATTCAATATTTTTAAAATCAACCGCTGTACTGTCGCTGAATTCAAAGGTGATCTTGTTCATGTCAAAGCTTTCGCCGACAGGAACAGTCAGAAGGAACGACACGTTACTCCAGTCAGCCGTCACAACAGCCGTATCACCTGCAACCGTAAGCTTTTCACCGTTATAATATGCGCTGACGGTTACACGGTTATTGTCTTCAACGATATACGGCATATTCCAGGACGAGCCAACGCCGCCGAATATGAGCTTCGAGGATTTAATATCGGCAAGCTTGAAGTCACCCGACACATGATATATGCCCGATGTGAGAATACCATCCTCAACGATACAAAGTTCGGTGTTGCCCGAGTTCGAAGCATTTATACGGTTATAGGACTGTGAATCGGAAGGCACAAGCTTTAAATCACGCGGAATGTTGGCACTGCCTCTGTATCCTGACACCTTGGCAGACCAACCGAAACTGTCTGCGGCGGATTTTATCTTGAGAGCGTCCGTAACAAGCTCTGTGCCCGTTTCACTCTCAACGACAGACAAGCCTGCAACATCATACGGAAGATTATCCTCGCCGCCGATTTCCGTGAACACCAAGCTTAAAGCGTTACTGTTCTTTGCAGTGAGCGTTACTGTAACCTTCTGCCACTCATTTGTTATAGGAGTTATCGGATGCACTGCACTTCCGTTCAAGGAAATATGTACCTGAGTGTAACCGACACCGCCTGCAGTCATCATGGACTTTGTGGAGGTAAATTCACCGCTTGCCGCAGAGTAACCGACGGGAATGATCCATTCGGAAGAATATGCGGCACGGATATAGAAGCTTACGTCATAGGACGCT
>JAFTTS010000146.1 GCA_017466685.1 Clostridia bacterium | reverse complement strand
CACCTACATCAAGGTTGCTTATATGCTGCAGCAGCTGAAGGTCAATATGCGTAATGTCAAGTTCTATATGATGGACGAGTGGGCAGACGAGGATGGCAATATCGCGCCTCTTTCCTACAGAAACGGCTTCGGTAATGCGTTCTACCGCTTCATGGTAAAGAACATTCTCGACCTTGGCTTCAAGGAGGAGAACTTAATCTATCACAGAAATAATACCACTCCCGACTTCTCGAAAATGATCGAGGCTGACGGTGACGCCGATGTTGTATACTTTGGTCCCGGCTGGCCCGGTCACCTTGCGTTCATCGATCCCGTTGACGACTGGTTCAAGCCGACTATGGAGGAGTATCTCGATCAGGGAGCAAAGGTTGCAAACCTTCATATGCTCACTATCGCACAGAACTCACTCCACGGTTCGTTCGGCTGCTCGGGTGATATCGCGAATGTACCTCCGAAGGGTGCAATGATCGGCCCGAGAGAAGCTATGAGAGCGAAGTACGTTCTGGACACCCATAGCCTTACCACTGCAGGTACATACGTATCGTGGCAGAGACTTACCTCTCGTATGTGCATCTTCGGTAAGCCTACTCAGGAGGTTCCCGGATCGGTACTTCAGCTTCGTGACAAGCCCACCGATGTATACTTTGGCGAAACTGCGGCGCAAACTATTGTGGAGGATCCTTATTTCCAATATTAATTTATTGAAAAGAGGTTACTCAAATGATTTCATGTACAGAATTTATCCCGGCATACAGTGAGCTTTTCACATATCTTGAGGAGCACTACGGCAGAGATGAGGTTGACCGATTTTGGAAATACCTTTTCGAGCCGACAGGGGACGGTATTCCGCTTATAAATTTTGTCAAAAAAGAGGGTATTCGCGGCTGTTTTACATATTGGTCGGGAACTCTCACCGAGGAGGCATCGGACTGTACCATTTATCTTAACGAAAAAGCCGGATGGTTTATGAATGTTATGTATAAATGCCCCTCAAAAGGAAGACTTCTCAAATTAAAAGACGAGATCGGTATCACACCGTATCACGACTACTGTCTGCACTGTGATTCTTACCGTGCGGCAATTGAAGAGGTTGGACTTAAATATTTGTACGATTTCAGAGGTGTCGATCAGGCTGCCTGTACACTCCTTATCTACGATCCCAAGGTTTTCGACGGACGTGTGATCATTGATGAGAACACAGAAAAGCTTGAGGTGCGTGCATCGGAGAATGAGTATTTCCACCGTGATTTTCACAGCAGCATGAACATGGGTATTCACTATCTCGGTGAAAACTACGGTCTTGCTGTTGCCAAAGATTATCTGAAGCGTTACACCGAGGACGTATACAAAAAGGAAATTGCCGATATCGCCATGCGCGGTGTTGATGCGATTGCCGACAAGATACGCGACACCTATGAAAAGGAAAAGGCTTCCGATGCTGTAGAACTTATCCGTGACGGTGCAAAGCTTACGGTTAAAGTAAAATATTGCCCTGCGGTGAAGCATCTTAAGGCAACGGGAAGAATCGTTTCGCCTTGGTATCGTTACACGACCGAAACCGTGATGGAGACACTTGCAGAAAAAGCCGGAGCTGCGTTCACGATGGAGTCGTATGACGAGGAAACCGGTGCGGCACGTTACAGCTTTGCCTGAAAATTGTACTTTAATTAATAATATTTTATACTGCTGCGGATGATTTTGTCTGCGGCAGTATTTATGTGTCGAAAAAAACAGACAATTTTTCAAAAACCCCTTTACAAATCCGGAAAAGTGTAGTATAATATTCTGACAAGGTAATGTTTTACCTAATTAAAACATAAACAAGGAGACACAATCATGAAACGCATTTTATCACTTACACTCGCATTTTTACTTATGTTCACCCTGGCTATCGGCTTCACATCTTGCGGCGACAACTCGGACGATAATTCCGACGACGTAGCAGCAACCGGCGATTGGGCACAAATCGAGAAAGACGGCTACTTTGTTTGTGGTATCACCGTTTACGCTCCGATGAACTATTTTGATGAAGAGGGCAATCTCGTTGGTTTTGATACTGAATTTGCGACCGCTGTTGCAGAAGAGCTCGGCGTTGAAGCAAAGTTCCAGGTTATCAGCTGGCCTAACAAGTATCTCGAGCTTAATTCCGGCGCGATCGACCTCATCTGGAACGGCTTCACCTACGGTATGGAGAGCGACGGCGTTTCCCGTACCGAGTATGTTGACTTTACATATTCCTATCTTGAAAACCGTCAGTGTCTTATAACCAAGGCTGATCGTCTTGAGGAGCTCAACAGTGCTGAAGCTCTCGCAGGTCTTAAGGCAGTTGCAGAGGGCGGTTCCTCCGGTGAGGGCGTTGCAAATGAGCTTTGCGGCGATGAAAACAATGTTACAACCTTCGATTCTCAGGCAAAGGCTCTGATGGAGCTTTCCTCCGGTGCTGCAGACTTCGCTGTCATCGACTATCAGATGGCAAAGGCTATGGTTGGCGTTGGTGACTATACCGATCTTGCTATCAACGAGGCAGTACAGCCCGAGGCTGAGGTTTATGCAATCGGTGCACGTAAGGGCAGTGACCTTACCGCAAAGATCAATGAAGCTATCGTTGCACTTTCCGAGAGCGGTAAGCTTGCCGAGCTTGCTGAAAAGTACGGTCTCACCAATGACCTCGTTACTGAATTCGGAAGCGAAGCTGAATGAGCTTATTAAAAGTTACGCAAACACTGTTTGAGGGGTTCGGCGTTACGTGTCAGTTGTTTATTCTGACGCTTGCTTTTTCATTGCCTCTCGGACTTCTGATCGCCTTTGGTTCTATGTCGAAGTGGAAGCCGTTTAAAAGGCTTAACAAGTACGAATCAAAATTAATCAGAATTATTGCAAATTTAAGACCGATATCCTTGATATTCCGAGTCATCGTTTGGGTTATCAGGGGAACACCTCTCATGCTCCAGCTTTGTGCTATCTTCTATGTTCCGGGTATTGTGTTCGATGTTCAGCTTTTTGGCGGTGCAAACGGACGTTTCACTGCGGCGTTGGTGGCATTTGTCATTAACTATGCGTGTTATTTTTCCGAAATATACCGCGGAGGCATCGAGGGGATACCGAGGGGACAGTATGAAGCGGCACAGGTGCTTGGAATGACTGCAGGAGAAACCTTCTTTACTGTAATTTTAATGCAGGTTGTCAAGCGCATTCTTGCACCGATAAGCAACGAGGTTATCACGCTTGTTAAGGATACCTCGCTGGCTCGCGTTATTGCAGTTGCGGAGATATTCTATATCAACGATATGTCGTTTCTTAACCGCGGACTTATTTGGCCGATGTTCTATATCGCGGTCTTCTTCCTCGTGTTCGTCGGAGTGCTGACGCTCTTCTTCGGATGGTGCGAGAAGAAGCTCGATTATTACAAGGTGTGAGGTGTCGCTATGGCTTTTCTTGAAGTAAAAAACTTAAAAAAGCGTTTCGGCGACGTTTCTGTTCTTCACGGTATTGACTTTTCGATGGAAAAAGGAGAGGTCGTTGCGATAATCGGCTCTTCAGGCGGAGGAAAGACCACATTTCTTCGTTGTCTCAACTTCCTTGAACGTGCTAATTTCGGAACGATCGACATAGACGGTGCGTTTCATTTTGACGCGAATGTTGTATATTCCAACGCACAGATGCGTGCCATGCGCCTGAAGATGGGACTTGTTTTCCAGTCGTTCAATCTCTTTCCGCAGTATACGGCACTTGAAAACGTCTATATCCCTCTGCAGCTTCGCACAAAAGAAAAGATACGTGCAAATGTGCCTTTCGGACTTAAAAGACGTGCGGCGTATGCTGAAGCGCAAAAGGAAAACCGCAAAATTGCAGAAAATATACTCACCGAGGTAGGACTTGCCGAGAAAATGGGCAACTATCCCTGTCAGCTCTCGGGTGGACAGCAGCAGCGTGTTGCGATTGCCAGAGCACTTGCACAAGAGCCTGCGATCCTCTGTTTCGATGAACCGACGAGCGCACTTGACCCTGAGCTTACGGGCGAGGTACTTCGCGTTATCAAGGAGCTCAAGGATCAGGGACGCACAATGCTCGTTGTTACTCATGAGATGGATTTTGCGCGTAATGTTGCCGACAGAGTTGTCTTTTTCGCGGACGGTATGATCGAAGAGCAGGGAACACCTTCCGAAATCTTCAATAATCCGAAATCTGCAAAGACTGCCGCATTCTTAAATCACAGTGCGGTGAATTTATAATTACATATTACCTAACAGGATTCCAAACGGGAACGCCGTCGCTTGATGTGGCGGTGTTTTCGCTTTTTTGTTATCGGGAACGCGTCACTATAATAAAATTGCTATTTTTATCGCCGAAATTTCCAAATAATAACATAATTCACATATAACAGCAAAAAAGGGTGTCATAATATACATGAATAATATATATTTTCGAAGTGATTTGTGTGAAAATCATATAGAAAAATCGAAATGCAATAAAAAGTGCCATCGCATTGAGCTTGGCGGCGTATTTTATTGTATACTTTCGAAATGGATTTTGTTATAATTGCATTGTACAGAAAAGTTGCTCCACGGCCGGGAGTATTCTTTTGCAACAATTTTTTCTTCGAAAGGATGAATAATTATGAAGAAATTTTTCAGTTTTGTTTTAACAGCAATAATCCTGGTATCCTGCCTTGCGATTTCAACTGCTGCTTCCGTCAGCGAAAATGGCGCACTCAGGATGGGTACTGCGGTGATTGACGGTGTTCTTGATGATGCTTACACCGGCTCGCTTGTTATCAAGGATGCCGGAAAAGATGCTTCGGAGAATCAGCTTGAGACGGAATGGAACGGTTCTTGCTATGCTGATATTTATGTTATGTACGACAATGAATATCTTTATCTCTTTGCACACGTTACAGATGACGACTTGACCACCAGAGGTAAAAGATATGCAACGAGTTCAGAGGAAAATCCGACCAGTAATGACTGCATTGAGTTCAGACTGATTTTGAACGGCTTGAAAAATGATCAGTTCAAATGTTCAATTGATGGCTTCGGATATAACCTTTTCGGACTTCCTCATCACTATGAAATCATAGACTATAGCACATTCAACTATAAGGTTATAACCAATCAGGCGGCAGGTACATATGATGTCGAGCTGGCTGTTCCATGTACAAAGGGTACGCTTGACCTTATCAAGTGTGGCGAGCTTGGTTTAGCTTATCAGCTTAACGACGTTGACAACAGTGGTATCACGCAGGAATTTTCGCTGTATACCTCTAACCGCGCTACTGCGGTCTGGACAACATCAACCTATAAGCTCACAGGTGAAAAGGCTGTCCCCGGCGCGGTTGTTCCCGTGAATCCGTACGGTAATTCCGGTGCAGTGACTACGACCGAGGCTCCCGAGACTACTGCGGCTCCCGAGACAACTCCTGCACCTGTTGAAACGACAGAAGCTCCCGAGGCTGATACGACTGCAGCTCCGGAGGATACCACTGCAGCACCCGAGGAGGTTGAGGATACCACCGCAGCAGAAGCGGAAGACACCACCACCGCGGCAGAGGTTGAGGACACCACCGTTGAGGGCGAAGACACCACGGCAGAGGGCGAAGACACAACTGTAGCTGAAGAATCAGAAACCACTGAGGCAAAGGATGAAGACACCACAGTTGAAGACACCACCGCTGAAGATGACAAAGGTGACGCGAGTGGCATTCCCACACCTGTTATCATTGGAATTGTTGCGGCAGTTGTTGTGATCGCAGGAGTTGCAATCATGCTTTCCAAGAAAAAGAAGAACTGATTTAAAGTAAAGTTATGTTTAAAGGGTTTGTGTATGCAAGCCCTTTTTGTTTTGCCGGCGTTTATAAAAGCAACCAAATATATTGCGGATTTGAGAAAAAACTTCGAAATAACATAAAATAATGGCGCAAATGGTTAATTAATGAAGAAATATCGGCGATTTTGATAAAACGGTTGTGCTGGTTTTGTCGGATTCGACGAAAAGCAATTGTTAGATCATCAAAATGCAATCTAATGTTTCGAACGGCACGGTTTTGAGGTACATTTGATTGTATACTTTCGTGATAACTTTTGATATAATTACATTGTAATATTGAGGTATTTTGCGGCCACGGAATACCTCTTGCATATCAGATTCGGACATATTTTGCACGAATCAAAAACACAATTTTTTTCTGAAAGGACGAAAAAATCATGAAGAAATTTTTTACACTTGCTCTTGCAGTGCTTATGGTAATGGCTTGCTTTACCGTATCAACTGCGGCTGCTGACGGCTCACTCAAGATGGGTACTCCCGTGATCGACGGCGTGCTTGATGATATCTACACCGGTTCCGTTATGATCAAGGGCGTCGGCGCAGACCCCTCAAAGAACCAGCTTCAAACTGAGTGGAGCGGCTCTTGCTCTGCTGACATCTACTTAATGTATGACAGCGAATACTTCTACGGCTTTGTTCATGTTACTGACGATGACCTTCTTTCGAGAGGTCGTGCATATGCAACCAGCGACAAGAACCCGATCGCGAACGACGTTTTCGAGTTCAGACTCGTTTTCAACGGCAACGACCAGGACCAGTTCAAGGCTTCCATCGATGCTTACGGTTATGACTGCTTCGGTCTTCCCCACCACTATGAAATCATGGACTACGACACATTCGTATATGCTGTAAAGACAGACGAGGCTGCAGGTACATACGATATCGAGATTGCTATTCCTTGTACCAAGGGTAAGCTTGACCTTATCAAGTACGGTACTCTCGGCTTTGCTTTCCAGCTCAACGATATCGACTACGACGGCAGAGTTCAGGAGTTCTCGCTTTACAACACCAATATGCAGAACATCTGGACCACCGCTAAGTATACTCTTTCCGGTCAGCCTGCAGTTGCAGGTCAGGGTCAGGAAGTAATTGCAGGTCCTGTTACAGGTACTATTGCCGAGGTTACCCAAGCTCCCGAACCCGAGACAACTCCCGCTCCCGAAACCACTCCTGCTCCTGCTGACACAACAGAGGCTCCCGAGGCTGATACAACTGTAGCTGAGGTAGAAGACACCACTGCGGCAGAGGGCGAAGAGGATACCACTGCAGCAGAAGGTGAGGACACCACCGTTGCAGAGGGTGAGGAAACCACTGCAGCAGAGGGTGAAGAAGACACCACTGCAGAGGGCGAAGAAGAAACCACCGCAGCAGAGGATGAAGAGACCACTGCTGAAGATGGTGAAGAAACCACCGCTGACGAAGGCAAGGACGACGAAGGCAAGGACGACGAAGGTAAGGAAGGTGGCAAGGGTGGCATTCCCACACCTGTTATCATCGGAATCGTTGCAGCAGTTGTTGTAATTGCAGGCGTTGCAATCGCACTTTCCAAGAAGAAAAAGTAATTCTTCACAAAAACAGTAAATAAAAAAAGGGTTGCGGCCGCAAACCCCATGATCGAGCTTCGTCTGAATGGCGGAGTTCGATTTTTTTATTTATTTTTTTCTGCCGATTTTTCACGGCGACGGAAGCGGTTAGGTGTCATTCCGACGTGCTTCAAAAACATCGCTTCAAAGCCCTGACGCGTTTCATATCCGCATTTTTCGGCAATTTTGTCTATTGACATATCACTTTCCATGAGATACTGTTTTGCTGCACTCAGACGTATTTCACGCAGCTTTTCCGTGAATGACATTGCAAAGCATTTGTCGAGTATGCGACGCATCTGAGTACGGCTGTATGAAAAATAGTCGGCGATGGAATTGAGTGTGATCTGTCTCGAGAAATTAAGATAGAAGTAATTTTCGATTTTTGTGTAGAGATTTATTTTCGGAATGTCCTCCGATTTCTGATCTGCATCAAATGCCGCGATCCGCTCGAGAACGTAACTGATGATTATGCCGAACTCTGCTTTCATGCGGTATTCGTCGAGACGCGAAAGATTTGTGTGCTGGGATTTGCGGAGCCTTGCTATGAGATGAAAAATCATTGAGCGTTCTTCATCATTTAAAGAGTAGTGCATATATGGCGGAAGTGCGCCTGAAATATCCTTGTCGCTTGAGGTTATGTTGAATCTCATGCCGAAACGCCGCATATTGCTTGAATGGGTGAGAAGCTTATGCTCGATATGCGGTTTGATGAGCAGAACTTCACCTGCTTTGATCGTAAGATTCGTGTTTGCAATGATAACATCGAACGAACCTTCTTCAACGATCAGAATCTCATGGGTTGCGTGATCGTGATAGGTCAGGGAAGGTGTTAAATTCGGACGGATTTGCTCTATTTCATAATCCATGAGTATGTCGATGGTTATATTTTCACAAACGATACTGACGGAGGACGGAAGCTCAAAGGCATCGATATATTCTTTATCAACGAACTTTGCACGCGGCATGTTATCACTCCTTTTATGTTGCTTTTTATATAATATCACATTAATGTTACGGTTTGATTAACAAAAAACTGTAAAAAAGTGAATTAGTAAATATCCTTTTGAATATTTTTGCTTTTGTGATTGACAAATTGGTAATTGTGTGGTATAATAGACAATAAGTATATATGTCTGTAAAGATTGATTAATATATGATTAGAATTGAGGAGACACAATTTATGAAAAAGCTGAAACTTTTTAAGTCTTTTCCTACTAAATTGATAATTGCAGTACTGCTTGTTGCTGTGTTGGCGATTTCGGTATTTGCTACATTTAAACAGGATTTCTTGGATGCGTTTTTTGATCTGTACGTTAAAGAAGATACTGTTGTAAACACCGATTCGATATCCACTGACTCGGTAACGCCCTATGTTCCGGAAAAACGTACATATACCCGTCCGGAGGAAACTTACGAAGGTGTTCAGGGCATAATTCTCCGTTCTGCAGCTTCCGGTGTTAACACATCGACAATTTCGGGAACTCAGGTTACCGACTATATGATCACTGCAGATTCAACCAGCCCGACAACAGCTATTGCAAACCTCAGAGCTGCCGGCATCAATGCTTGGATCTCCGTTCCGCTTACCGGTGTTGATTCCGCAATGGTTTCTTCAATCAATGCTATCCTTGCCGCTGACGACGTTGACGGTATTGAGCTTGATTTCTGCGGTATGCCCTCGAATCCCGGCGAAGCAAACTCGAGTGTTGATTCCATAAACGCTTTCGTTGGCGATGTTGCAGACCTCATTGCGCAGTATGAAATAACATACGGTCACGATATCAAGCTTTCCGCAAAGGTTTATTGCGATATCAACACAAACTACGGCTTCGGTATTGATGTTGCAGCTTGGGTTGCCGCTGACTATGTTGATATGATCACTCCGGCTTCCGGTTCTGATATATCCAACACCGATATGTCAATCAGACTTTGGGCTTCGCTTCTTGATCCTTACGGAGTTGTTCTTGCTCCTCATATCGCTCCCACTATCAAGCATTACGAAAGCTCGACCTCCGTTGCAAATCAGACAACCTCGTCTCTTGCAGGTGAAGCGGCGTTCGCGATTTCGCAGGGTGCAGATAAGATTTCGGTTTCCGATTATCTCGATGCTTCCATGCTTAATGTTATCGGTTCGTACGACACAGTAATGACGGCTGACCGTGTTCATCATGTCTCCTATAACACCACAAGAAAGGCTTGGACTCCTGCATACAACCAGATTCCGAGATCGTTCTATCAGTCAACAAACGCAATCCGTATTCCGATGGGTAATGTTCCCGAGAATGCGACTGTTACCGTTCGTATAACCTACAACACGACATATTTCACGAACACTAACTCTTACTATGAAAGCGACTATCCGACAACATATCCGTCGGTTAAGGTTTACGTAAACTCGCAGGAGTGTACATATAAGGGTTACGTTAACGGAACTGCTGTTAAGAAGTATAGCATCATCACCGTTGGTTACAACGCTACGACTTATGACTACACTGTTCCCGCGTCGGCACTTGATGCAGGATACGCTGTATTCGAGCTTATTCCCACAACCAGCACAGGCTACACCTTGACCGGTATTCAGCTTATGGTTGATGTGCCGTAATAACTAATAAAAAATATGATCTGCTGTCCTTTGATCGGGCGGCAGATTTTTTATATTCGAGGGCAAAAAAGAAACGCACCACATATTCTGCAGTGCGCTCTTGACTATTTGATTATTCAGCAGTATAGTTATCGAAATAACCCTGGATGAATACGATCGGTGTACCCTTGTCTCCTGAACCGGAGGTAAGGTCGCAGAGTGAACCGATAAGGTCGGTAAGCTGACGAGGCGTTGTTCCCTCGGATGCCATCTTTCCAACGAGGTTATCGTCCTTTTCGGAAATCTTGGTCTTGATCGCTTCCTTGAGCTCGTCGCCCGAGAGGTTTGCGAAATCGTTATCGGCGAGGTACTTTAACTTAAGCTCATTAGGTGTACCCTCGAGTCCCTTTGTGTATGCAGGTGCAACAACCGGGTCTGCAAGCTCCCAGATCTTTCCGACGGGGTCCTTGAATGCGCCGTCACCGTATACCATTACTTCGATGGTTTTACCGGTTGCATCGTAGAGCTTCTTCTGAATTGCGTCAACAACAGGCTGACAGTCGCGAGGGAAGAGCTTTACCTGATCCTCGGTTGCTTTGTTTGAACCGAGCAGACCGTAGTCTTTGTTATAACCGCTGCCGTTAATGGGTGCGGTGAGAATATCGTCAAGACCGAGAACGATATCTGCGCCTGCAGCCTTGAGGATACGCTTTGTGCGTGCTCTTGTGTGGATATCACAGCAGAGAACATTCTTTGTATAGTCGAGGATCGCCTTGGGATTGTTTGCGAAGATGATCTCGCAGTCCGCACCGCATCCGCGGATAAGCTCCTCGTAGTATTCAACGTAATCAACGCCGGTGAATCTGTGCTTCTCATAACCGAAAAGCTCACGGTATTTTGCGAGCGAGAGAACATCCTTATAAGGATCGATACCCTTTTCATCGAGTGCGTCTATGCTGACAAGATGATTTCCGACCTCATCGGAGGGATAAGAGAGCATGAGAACTATCTTCTTTGCTCCTTTTGCAATACCGCGCAGACAGATGGAGAAACGGTTACGGCTGAGGATAGGAAGAATTACGCCGACTGTTTCGCCGCCGAACTTTGCCTTTATATCAACAGCGATATCGTCAACGGTTGCGTAGTTACCCTGCGCTCTTGCAACGACCGCCTCTGTCATAGCGACGATGTCACGATCATGAAAAGTGAATCCGTCATCCTTCTGTGCCTCAAGAATTGATGAAACAACGATATCAACGATGTCGTCACCGTTTCTGATTATAGGTGCTCTGACACCGCGGGATACTGTGCCAATCATACGACTCATAATTATTATAACTCCTTTAGTACGATTTATGGCTTGATGATTTCTCATCTAAATCACACCAATTATATATTATACCACACGAACTTGTTTTTTTCAATATTTTTTATAAAATTTTTCGGTAATGATATCATAAAAAATTTCCCTGCAAAGAAACCTCTTTTTGGATATTTTGTGACAGTGGAGTACAGATTTATACACGCTTTTGTCAAATTGTCGTGATGGTTTAGTTTGTGCAGACGATTTTTTTATTATACTGCAAAAAAATGGCAGATGTGGAATGAAAATTGAAAATTCCTATTGATATTTGCCCCAAAATATGCTATAATGTTATCTGTGATAAGATTCACGAAAGTGATAATATATAAGGAGTGCAAATCAATGAAAAAGACTTATTCCGGAAAAACCAAAGACGTATACGCTCTTGATAACGGCAATGTACTGCTCAAATTCAAAGACGACTGTACCGGTAAGGACGGCGTTTTCGATCCCGGCGAAAATACTGTCGGACTCACTATTGAGGGTATCGGCAAGGCTAATCTTCAGACCTCTGTTTACTATTTCGAGCTTCTCAAAAAGGCAGGCATCAAGACTCACTATGTTTCTGCAAACATCGACGAGGCTACAATGGAGGTTCTTCCTGCAGAGTGCTTCGGTAAGGATCTCGGCGGTAACGGACTTGAGGTTATCTGCCGTCTTGTTGCAACGGGCAGCTTCATCCGCAGATACGGCGAGTACATCAAGGACGGTACTGTTCTCGAGGGTGGTTACGTTGAATGTACCTTCAAGAACGACGAGAAGGGCGATCCGCTTGTAACAGGTGAAGGACTTGCAGCGCTCAAGGTTATGACTCCCGCTATGTTTGAGTCGATGAAGGAGCAGACACTCAAGATCACAAAGATCGTTGCTGACGACTTAAAGACCCTCGGCCTTGACCTTTGGGACATCAAGTTTGAGTTCGGTTACAACAACGGTGAGGTTATTCTCATCGACGAGATCGCATCCGGTAACATGAGAGTTTACAAGGATGGAAAGATCGTTGATCCCGTTGAACTCACCAAGATGATCAACAACAGATAAGTTAATAATTCATGCAGTCTCTGTTTTATATGGCAGAGGCTGTTTTTTTGATTAAAAATATTACATTATTTGGCGTTATGGGGTTGTTTTTTACGGTGTGGTGTGGTATAATTAGTTGATAAAATCAAGTAAGGTGATAATTATTGAAAAAAACATATGTAACCTCTATGCCGGATCATATCGGCGCGTTTTTAAAAGCCAGCAGATGCTTTTCTGCCTTGGATATAAATATTACCCGTGTCAGTTATAATAAGGCTGTCGATTCACACACCTTGTTTATTGACGCCGAGGGAACAGAAGAACAGCTTAAAAAGGCAGACATCGAGCTTGAAAAGATCGGTTATCTACAGAGTAATAAAGATAGGGCAAGTATTGTTCTGATAGAATTTTGCCTTAAGGATGTTCCGGGAAGTGTTACGGATGTACTCATGCTGATCAGCGAGTTTGATTTCAATATTTCGTATATCAGCTCGCAGGAAAACGGAACAGATTATCAGCTCTTTAAAATGGGTTTGTATGTTGACGATTCCGAGAAGATCTCCGATTTTCTTGAGGCGGCAGAGAAGCTTTGCAAGGTCAGGGTTATCGACTATAATACCTCTGAAAAGGTTTATGACAACAGTATTTTTTACAATACTTACGTTATGGGACTTTCGCAGAAAATGGGACTTTCGGAAGAATTGAAGCGTGAACTTCTGGTGCACGTAAATCTCGCAATGCAGACGCTTGATGAGCAGGGCTTGTCCCCGTATCGCACATTTGACAGTATCAGTAAAGTTGCGGATCTGTTGTCTGCATATCAGGGAAAAAACTTCATGCCGCGAATCAGTGAGCATAAAATAACCGATAACACTGAAATAACGCTTATTGAACCTCCGTGCGGAAGTAATATTATAATTATAAAAAGCTGTGGGGAAGTGTTGTTTATTGACAGCGGCTATGCTTGCTACGGCAGTGAAATGCTGGAGATTTTCAAAAAGATACTTCCCGAATTTGACAGTATGAAAAAGACTGTGCTTGTAACGCACGCGGACGTTGACCACTGCGGACTTTTACCGATGTTTGATGAGATCATCGCAAGCCATAAAACTGCGGTGTGTCTTGCAAACGAATACGAAGGAAAGAACGGTTACCGCGAGGAAAATCCGCTTCACAAGCCATATATTAATATCTGTAAAACGCTTACGTATTATCAGCCGACCGATCCCGATAAGATCAAAGTTCCGTGGAATAATATAGAAAATCTTACAGAGCCTTTAGTGCAGATTGGATTCTTTGATTTCGGTGAGCTTCATTTTGAGGTTTATGAGGGCAAGGGCGGTCATCTTCCGGGTGAGATCGTGATGATCGATTATACGAACCATGTGGCGTTCACCGGTGACATTTATATCAATGTTCACGGACTTACGGCACAGCAGGCGGAGTATAACCAATATGCACCGATCCTTATGACCTCAGTTGACACCGATCCGAAGCTTTGTGCCGAGGAAAGAAAGGCTGTTATGCAAAGACTTGGTGTTGGCGATTGGAGGATTTTCGGCTCACACGGATTTAAAAAGGATTATTCGGTTAATATATAAGTTGTTGATCACAAGGAGTTAAACCATGAAGGAACGGAAGCATCTTGAAAGCAAGTCACTCAGTATATTGCTGTTTGCATTTATATTCATGCTGTATGCGGTTGTATATATGACCAAAAGTATGTTCTCATCCGCGATGGCGACAATTGTTGAAGAAGGCTTCATGACAAAATCGCAGACGGGATTTATTAATGCGATGTTTTGGCTTGTTTATGCTGTATTTCAGATCATCGGCGGTTTTGCTGTTGATAAATTTTCGCCGCACAAGCTTATAATGATTGGTCTCGGTGGTGCTGTTATTGCAAATGCGATCATTTATTGTAATCAGAGCTATCCCGTTATTATAGCCGCTTGGACGTTTAACGCTATAATACAGTTCGGACTTTGGCCCGGTGTTTTTAAAATTGTTTCAACGCAGACCTCACCCGGTGTCAGAGGTATAGCGGTTTTCTGGCTTTTGTTTTCAACGAGTGTCGGTCTTGGACTCAGTATGCTCGTTGCATCCTTTGTGAGCGATTGGCGTCAGAATTTTCTGATCTCGGTGGTAAGTCTTTTGCTCTTTCTTTTGCTGTATATTGTTTTTTATAGGTTTATTGACAGGAAAATGGTATCGGATGAAGTGAGCGAAAATCCCAAAGAAACGAAGCTCGACAAAGAAAAACAGCCGATACTTCCGCTTATGATGTCCTCGGGACTTATTGCATTTATGGCAGTTTGTCTTTTGAGAACTGCAATTGACAACGGTAT
>JAFTTS010000145.1 GCA_017466685.1 Clostridia bacterium | reverse complement strand
TAAGCCAAGTCCGTTTCGAGCGGCTCATAACGACACCGATACCCTCACCGAGCGGCTGCATCGACATTCCGGCACCGAGCGTAAAAAGGCTCATACCGAAGATAAGAGCAAGTGCACCGAGGATAAACAGCACCATAATGCCCGAATCAAGCGGAGCGACAGTGATACTGAGCAGAAGCACTCTCGCCGTTATGGGCAGAACCGAGGAAAAGGACTCAATAATTTTTTCCTTAAATATAACAACACACCTCCCGTGGACACAGAAAAACGCCGGCAATCACAGTCGCCGACACCATCCGAAATTCTCTAATAATATTTTATCATATTGCCGAAAAAATTGCAAGGGAATCATTATTACCGAAATGTAAAATGTTCCGCCGTTTTTTGCCCGTAAACTGTTAATATGGAATAAACCGCCTCCGAATTTCCGAAATACAAGAAAATTTAACAAACAATTTTGCGAAAGCCCTTGATTTAATGAAAAAAATGGAGTATAATAATATAGTTAGAATTTAAAAACTATTTATAGGAGCGTATAAAATCATGGCACTTGTAACAACAAAGGAAATGTTCAAGAAGGCATATGAGGGCGGTTACGCTATCGGTGCTTTCAACATCAACAACATGGAGATCGTTCAGGCGATAACCGAGGCTGCAGGAGAAGCAAAATCTCCCGTTATCCTTCAGGTTTCCGCAGGCGCGAGAAAGTATGCAAAGCAGGAATATCTTATGGCTCTCGCTAACGCTGCCATCAAGGATTCCGGCGTTGACCTTGCTCTCCATCTTGACCACGGCGCAGATTTCGAGATCTGTAAGGCTTGTATCGACGGCGGCTTCACCTCCGTAATGATCGACGGCTCGCATCACTCCTTCGAGGATAACATAGCTGTTACCAAGAAGGTTGTTGAGTATGCACACGAGCGCGGCGTAGTTGTTGAGGGTGAGCTCGGCGTTCTCGCAGGCGTTGAGGATGACGTTGTGGCTGAAAAGTCCTCGTACACCCGTCCCGAGGAGGTTGAGGAGTTTGTAAGCCGTACAGGCGTTGACTCCCTCGCTATTTCCATCGGTACCTCTCACGGTGCATATAAGTTCACTCCCAAGCAGTGCACCAGAAACGAAAAGGGTATTCTCGTTCCCCCTCCGCTTCGTTTCGATATTCTTGAAGAAATTGCAAAGCGTATCCCCGGCTTCCCGATCGTTCTCCACGGTGCTTCCTCTGTTCCGCAGGAATATGTTCAGGAGATCAACGAGATCGGCGGCAAGCTTCCGGACGCTGTTGGTATTCCCGAAGAACAGCTTCGCAAGGCTGCAACTCTCGCTGTCTGCAAGATCAACATCGACTCCGATATCCGTCTTGCAATGACCGCAGGTATCAGACGTGTTCTCAAGGAACAGCCCGAGGTATTCGACCCCAGAACTTATCTCACCGTTGCACGTGCTGAGGTTAAGAAGATGGTCGCTCATAAGATCAACAACGTTCTCGGTTCCGCGAATACTCTCTAATATAAAAGTAACATCGGTGTCGCGGTTTTGATTCCCGGCACCGATATTTTTATCTAAAACAAAGGAGTCTGCCCCGAATAATGAAATGGACAGAAAACTACCGCGTCAATTCCCACGATTGTGACGCATCGGGCAAGGTACGCCCATCGCTGATACTCAGATATATGCAGGAAACGGCAAATCTCCAGCTTCATAACCTCGGCCCGACGACTGATGAACTGATACGTGATGACCGCGCATTTATTTTAAGCCGCATAAACCTGAGCATCTACGCAGAGCTGCACGCATATGATAATATTTCGGTAAGCTCATGGGCTTGCGAGAGCCGCGGTGTCAGCTTTAACCGCTGTTACAGTATTCACCGTAACGGTGAGCTTGTTGCAGAAGCCGTATCCGTATGGGGACTTATCGGTATTTCAGACCGAAAAATTTACCGCGTTGAGGATGTCACACTCGGCTTTGATATTGACGAGCCGCTCGAGCTTGATGCACCGAAGCGCGTACACATTCCGCGTGATCTGTCGCTTTCGCTTGTCGGTGAGCGTTCGATCGTATACAGCGACCTCGATCTCAATCAGCATATGAACAACACAAACTATCCCGATATGCTCTGCGACTTCATTCCCGATATTGTGGATCAGAGGATACTGAATATCAGCATCAGCTTTGCAGGCGAAGCGAGACTCGGCGAAACGCTCAAGGTGTATATGCGAAGTGCTGACGGTCAGTATTATTTCCGTACTATCCGCAGTGACGGTTCAACCAACGTCGAAGCGATGATAATGGTTGAAGACTGACATTTATTTGCCAAAACGCACGTCAAAATTGCTTGACAACACGCAAACTTTATGATATACTATCATCATTGATGGCATGAAGCCGTTAGCATAAATATTACAATAACATTAATAATACCATGAAGGTATCGGCGATGACACAGGAAGTGTTACCGTCCGGTGCCTTATTTTTGTGAGGTCAAAATGAAAAAAGCTTACCGTACCCTTGTTTTTGCGGCGATGTGTCTTGCGCTCGCTATTGTACTTCCCTTTCTGACGGGACAGATACCCGAAATCGGTCAGATGCTCTCGCCTATGCACATTCCCGCTTTACTTTGCGGCTATATCTGTGGTCCCGTATGGGGACTTCTCGTCGGCTTTGTTGCACCGCTTCTTCGCAGTGTGATCTTTGGTATGCCGCCGTTTCCGACGGTTGCGCTTCCTATGGCGTTTGAGCTTGCTGTGTACGGTCTCATGTCGGGACTCTTATATAAGCTTCTCCCAAAGCGCATCCCATACATATATGTGTCACTGATCGGCTCAATGATATGCGGAAGAATCGTCTGGGGTATCGCTAAGCTGATTCTGACCGTTGCACAGAAGGGCACGTTCACTTTTGCCATGTTTATATCAGGTGCCGTCACAAGCTCGATTCCCGGTATCATTTGTCACATTATCCTTATTCCGCTCATTGTAATGGCACTGAGACGGGCAAAAATACTTTCGGAGCAGTAACATGATAAAAACACTGACAGAGCACGCAAAAAAATACCCACTGATGCAGCCGACCGATGCGGTGAAGCTTATATATCAGGCAACCTTCGGCGGTGGTCATCTTATAAAAAACGAGACAACCGTACTCGATTATCTCCGAACGGAATACTTATCAGCCGAGCACCGCGACATCCCTTTGCAAACAGAATCGCTCGGTGAAACATCACGGATATATCTTGATTCTATCCTTAACGACACCGAGCTTGAAATCATCGCAAAAATATTCTCTGCATCTGCAAAACGCTATTCACACGGCTACGATTCAGCAGACGAACAGACAAAAGCCATCTTTACCGAACGGCTGTCACAACTAAAATCGCTCTGCAGAGACGGTCACTTTTGTTTCACTCCCGAGGAACTTAACGAATACCTCGATGAATACAGTGCCGCTCTTTATCCGCCGGTAAGTCACAGCGAGGAATACCGCACGGCATATAAACCGTCATACCGCGTCATCGACAGCCGCTTTGTTCCATTGTTTGACGCGATAAAAGCAATAGCTGTACGCATGAGAACAAACGAGCGTGTCATTGTTGCAATAGACGGTCACTGTGCCTCGGGCAAAACCACCGCCGCAGGATTGATAAGCGATATTCTCGGCGGAGAGGTGATCCACATGGACGACTTCTTTCTTGTGTCCGAGCTTCGTACAGCAAAGCGGCTCACCACACCCGGTGGAAATATACACAGCGAACGTTTTATTGACGAGGTAATACCGCATTTACGTGATACAGACGGATTCTCATACCGTAAATTCGAGTGTTCGAGAATGGCATATGCCGACGAACCCTGCCATATCGAAAAGTGTGGGCTTATCATCTGCGAGGGATCGTACTCGCTTCATCCGAGCTTCGGTGAATATTACGATATCGCGCTGTTTTTTGATGTGTCACCTGACGAGCAGATAAAGCGTATACGCAGACGCGACGGCGAATATATGCTGTCCCGTTTTATAAACGAATGGATACCGATGGAGAATAGCTATTTTAAAGTATTTGATATTAAAACAAAATGTGATTTTTCTATATAAACAAAATTTCGGAGCAGTCAACTTCAAAAAACTGCTCCGATTTTTTATTAGTCGATAACCTTAACCTTGTATCCGACCGAATACTCACCGCCAACGGGAAGATTGATCGCATAAGGCTTGTCCTCGAAATTACCGGTTTCATCAAGATGCGCCGGCAGACCGTTCCAAGGCTCAAGGCAAACAAACGGTGCCTGCTTCTTAGGAGGTGTCCACACGCCGAGAGCGTCAAAGCCGTTAAAATCAAACTCGATACCCTTTCCGGTAACCTTATGTACAAGCTTAACCTTGCGACTCTGAAGCTTCTTTGTGAGAAGCACGTCAACGTCGTAATCGTCGTGATTCAGCTCCCACTCGTTTGTGTTCTTCAGCTTGTCAACAACGGGAAGTGCTGCATCAATGTAACCGCCGCCGTAGTTTGTTGTGTAAATAACGTCCTCGTTCTCAACCTTCTCGAATACGAGCTTGTAATCGGAGAACTTTTCGCCGTCGTTCATCGGGCAGCGGAAGCCGGGATGACCACCGATGCAGAACCAGATCGGCTTGTTATCGGTGTTGGTAACCTTAAATTCGGTCGAGAAGCCCTCGTCTGTGATCTTGTGTGTAACCTTGAGGCTGAAGCTGTACGGATAAAGCTTCTTGGTTTCCTCGTCGTCACGAAGCTCATATGTCAGAGTATCAGCACCGCTGTCAATGAGAACAAACTCTCTCTTTCTCGCAAAACCGTGCTTTGCAAGCGGATATGCAACGCCCTCAAATTTTACGCTGCTGTCAATGGTCGAGCCGACAGTCGGGAAAAGCACGGGAGTGTGGCTTGCCCAGTATTCGGGAATACCCTCCCAAACGTATTCCTTACCGTCGAGCTTGTACGAGATAAGCTCACCGCCGAGAGTCGAGCAAACGGCACTCGCACGGGCTGTTTTGATTTCGCTGTTCATAGTTAATATTCCTTTCTGAAAATTATTTTCATAAAAATCGGCAAGACGTTAAATTCCGCCTCGCCGATATACTTACTTATTGTTTCATACGCGGGGGAAAATCATTGTTGTCACGGTTATTCTGTGCAGCTCTTGCGGCCTCCTCTGCTTCGCGGATGATACGTGCATCCTCATCAGCCTTAGCCTTTTCGCTGTTTTCCTTTGCGCTCTTACGCTTCTTTTCGGCAGCCATTTCTTCGAGCTCTTCTACGGTGGGCTCACCCTCCATAGCAGCCTTGAACTGATCCTCGTCCATAACCTCATTCTTCTGAAGGAACTCGGCAACGAAATGGAGCTTATTCACGTTATCGGAGAGTATCTTCATCGCGGTGTTGTATGCGGTGTTAATGATACTCTTGATTTCGTTGTCGATAAGAGTTGCCGTATCCTCGGAATAGTTACGCGAGGTATTGAAGTCTCTGCCGAGGAACACTTCGTCACTGCCATGCTCCGAGCCGTAAACTATAGGACCGAGTGTGTCGCTCATACCGTACTTGGTAACCATGTTGCGAGCGATATTCGTTGCACGCTGGATATCGTTTGAAGCACCTGTACAGATGTCACCGATTATCAGCTTCTCCGCAACACGTCCACCGAGAAGTGATGCGATCTCATGCTCCATATCACTCTTTGACATATGTGCTCTGTCCTCAATCGGAAGCGGCAGAGTGTAACCGGCAGCACGTCCTGCAGGAATTATCGAGATCTGATGCACCGACGTATTCGGCTGAAGCAGCTTCATAACGATAGCATGACCTGCCTCGTGATATGCCGTGATACGCTTGTCATCCTTGTGAATAACCTTCGATTTCTTATTGGGACCGACAATAACCTTAATGGTTGCTTCCTCAAGCTCCTCCATGCCGATGAGACTCTTGTTCTTACGTGCCGCTAAAAGTGCCGCCTCGTTAAGAAGATTTTCAAGATCCGCACCTGTAAAGCCGACCGTAGTCTTTGCAAGCGCAGAGAGATCAACATCCGCCTCAAACGGCTTGCCCTTTGCGTGAACGGCGAGGATTTCCTCACGTCCCTTCATATCGGGATAGTTA
This sequence comes from Clostridia bacterium, assembly GCA_017466685.1. GTDB lineage: Bacteria > Bacillota > Clostridia > Oscillospirales > CAG-272 > Flemingiibacterium. The sequence continues at coordinate 4,850 of JAFTTS010000145.1, read as the reverse complement.
ACAGTGATCTGACGGTCGAAACGTCCGGGACGAAGAAGTGCCGGATCGAGAATATCGGGACGGTTTGTTGCCGCCATAACGATAACTCCGTCGTTTCCGCCAAAGCCGTCCATCTCAACGAGAAGCTGGTTAAGCGTCTGTTCACGTTCATCATGACCGCCGCCGAGACCTGCACCGCGGTGACGTCCGACAGCATCAATTTCATCAATAAATACAATACTTGCAGGATTCTTCTTCGCCGTGTCAAAAAGGTCACGTACACGCGACGCACCGACACCGACATACATCTCAACGAAGTCCGAACCGGAGATCGAATAGAACGGCACACCTGCTTCACCAGCAACAGCCTTTGCAAGCAGTGTCTTACCCGTACCGGGAGGGCCCATCAAGAGAACACCGTGAGGAATATGAGCACCGAGCTTTGAGAACTTCGCGGGATCCTTCAGAAATTCAACGACCTCTTTAAGCTCCTCTTTCTCCTCGTCTGCACCTGCAACGTCCTTGAAGTAAACCTTTTTCTTTTCGTCCGAGCCGAGCTTTGCACGAGCCTTACCAAAGCCACCGACCTTGCCGCCTTTACCGCCTGCCGTCTGGTTCATGATGAATATCCAGAACACTATAAACAGCACCGCAAGAAGAACATACGGCAGCATACCAACCCACCACGGAATGATCTGCGGCTCGGCGATATCGTAAGCTTCGATAATACCCTCATGATACTGCGCTTCAATGGTCTCACCAAACTGATTCCAGAAAAGATCAAGATCACGAAGACCGTACGTTGCAACGCCGCCGTCATGCTTCCAGATTGTAAGTTTGTTGTTTTTATCGATCTCAAACTCCTTGACCTGCTGCTCGTGGAAGTATTTGTCAATGTCACTGTAAATGACCTCTTCCCCGGGCTGGCTTCCGAACAGCGTTGCCATTGAAACGAGTATAAGTCCGATAAGCACTACGTAAAAGATTAGAATTTTGTAATTTGATTTCATTACTCACCTTACCTCAAAACTGAGGCTCTCCTTGATATATAATATCCACCCGTACGATTATTTCTCGTAAACCTCGGGCTTCAGAATGCCTATGTAAGGCAATGCTCTGTATTTTTCGGCAAAGTCGAGTCCGTAACCGACAACGAACTCATCGGGAATAGTTTTGCCGCAGTAGTCCGGCGTGAAATCAACCTCACGGCGGGACGGCTTATCAAGCATTGTTGCAGTCTTAACGCTGCGAGCACCCTTGAGAAGCAGATATTCAACAAGATATGAAAGTGTCTTACCGCTGTCGATTATATCTTCAACAATGAGGATATCGGTGTCTGCAAGGTCCTTTCTGTGCAGATCAAGCAGAATGTTGACCGAGCCGCTTGTCACCGTGGCATTTCCGTATGAGGAAACCTTCATAAAGTCGATCTCCACGGGAATTTTTATCTTCTTCATAAGATCTCCCATGAAAACAACCGCTCCTTTGAGAATACAAACGAGCAGCAAACGCTTGCCTCTGTAATCCTCGCTGATCTTATCCGCAATACCGGTTACGATCTCATCAAGCTCTTTTTCGCTGACGAGTACACTTTGAATGTCGTTATTCATTTTAATCTCCATTATAATAATATATTATTTTAATACCGTCGCCCTCGGGCTTAACCCTGTCCGCAACGGAAAATTCCGGAACCCAAACGATACCGTCCGCATCACAGAAGATCGGTGTACGGCATCTCTTTTCCTTGGAATATCCGCGATCGTTATAAAGCTTTTTTAACTTTCGCGTCATTCCGCCGAACACATATGCATCTCCGTCACGTCTTGAACGAACCGAGAGCATATGCTTTATTTTATCAGAACTTAAAATCGTGTGTATTGATAATTTGTAAATATTTTGCAGGGTTTCGTTATCTTTTTGTAAATCCGCTCGACAATCTCCGCTTTTTGAAACGAAAACTGCGAAATCGGGATATTCAAATCGGTTCACGCCCTCATGAAGCGTATATTCAAAGCTGATCGGCTCCGTTTCGGCTTCATCGGTAAAATAAAGACATCCGCGCTCTATCATCGCACGAACTCCGCCCGGAAGTGACACACTCGCGCCGTCACGTTTTGCATCCGCGAGCGAAAGCACAGCATCAACATGAATCCGCTCAAGCGTTTTTTCCGAAACCGCCGAGAACATCCTGCAAACGACACGAGATGAAATCGCCCTCTCGATTTTTGCAAGTAGGGACACATCAATACGACCGTCCGTGACATTTTCCGAGATGAAACGCTCCACTGCCAAATCAAGATAGTCCGCATCCTCACTAAGACTTCGAGTCATACGCCGCACAGAATCGAGAAACGACGGATTAACCCTCTCAAGGCGTGGAACTATCTCATGGCGAATATAATTCCGGGTGTAAGCCGTATCAGCGTTTGTGCTGTCAAATATATATTCTGTACCGTTTTCGTTAAGATATCCGATTATATCGCGTTTTGCTGCATAAAGCAGTGGACGGATAACGGGTATTCCCGAAATGATACGCATGGGAGGTATACCGCAAAGTCCCGATGTTCCGCATCCGCGAGTCAGGTTAAAGATCACGGTTTCTGCATTATCATCGGCATTATGCGCCGTAGCGATACAGGTAAGCCTTGAATCCGATTTTACCGCTTTAACAAAGGCATCATAACGAAATTCACGTGCCGTTTCCTCGATACCCTGTCCGCGTTCACGTGCAAGAGCCGGTATATCCGCGGCTTCAAGTGTGAAATCAATTCCAAGACGCTCACAGGTCTTGCGGCAAAACTCCGCATCACGGTCAGCTTCATCACCGCGTATACCATGATGGACGTGCAGTGCGCGAAGATATAGACCTCGTTCATCACATATCTCTTTCATGATATGAAGCAGTGCGCTCGAATCTGCACCGCCCGAATATCCGACGAGTACACCCTTTTGTTCATCGAGCATACTGTGGATAACGGACGCAGAAAACAAATCCTCTATACTGTATTTTTTCATAGAAACTCCGCTTATGCAGGAGGCTCGGGCGTTCCGTCGGATGCCATTGAAGTAAACTTCGTATACTGACCGAACCAGCCCATCGGTACTCTCTGTGTTGAACCGTGACGGTTTTTCGCCACGTGAACATCGGCAATGTTCTGCTTTTCGGGATCATTCTGATAATAGTCACGCGAGAGGAACATAATGATGTCCGCATCCTGCTCGATAGCACCGGAGTCACGAAGGTCGGAAAGCATAGGCGAGCTGTCTGCGCCCTTTCTCGACTCGGGATTACGCGAAAGCTGTGCACAGCATATGACAGGAACCATAAGCTCCTTTGCAAGCAATTTAAGGTTACGCGAAATATCGCTGACCTCCTGAACTCGGTTGTCGATCTTACGGTCGGACTGCATAAGCTGCAGATAGTCGATAACGACAAGTCCGAGATTTTCAACGCGACGAAGCTTTGACTTCATAGCCGTTGCCGTAACACCCGTGGTATCATCGATATAAATGTCACATTCGGTAAGATTTGCAGCAGCGTGTGCAAGCTTGGTCCAGTCATCGCTCGAAAGCTCACCCGAACGGATATTATGGCTGTCAACAAGTGCTTCACTCGAAAGCATACGCGAAACCAGCTGCTGTGCCGACATTTCAAGCGAAAAGATACAAACAGCCTTCTTTGTGTCACGTGCGACATTTGCCGCAATATTGAGCGTAAACGAGGTCTTACCGACACCGGGACGTGCCCCGACAATGATAAAGTCGCTCTTACCCATACCGACAAGCACCTTGTCAAGATCACCGAAGCCGGTTGGAACACCGAGCGTTTCTGCACGGTTGGTCTGAAGCTGATGCAGATGATCAAAGGTCTCAATAAGAACATCCTTGATATGCGTAAAGCCCTTGGTGTCATTTCCCTCGGCTATCGAGAAGATCTTCTGCTCGGCGTTACCGATGATGTGTGCAACCTCACCCTCGGCACTGTACGCCGATTCGGAAATTTCCTCCGCCGCCGAAATAAGACTTCGGAGTTGACTCTTGTCTTTAACGATTCTCGCATAATCCGCCACATTTGCCGCTGATGGAACAACGCTCGCAATCAGCTTTATGTAGGATTTGCTGTTTGATTCATCGTAAACGCCGCGGTGGACAAGGGTATCAATAAGTGTTACAATATCGATATCCTTGTTTTTCAAATACATTTCCTGCATAGCGAGATAGATCTCTTTGTGTTCTTCAACGTAGAAATCCTCACTTTTCAGTATACCCACAACAACGTCGATACATTCCGGATCAATAAGAATCGAACCGAGCACCGATTGCTCCGCATCAAGCGAAAACGGCAGTTTACGGTTAAAAAGCTTTTCTTCCATGCTTATTTATCTTCACCGATAACGACGTTGATCTTACCAACGACCTCGGCATGGAGCTTAACGTCAACCGTATGTGTTCCAAAGGTCTTGAGCGCATCGTCAAGCTGGATCTTACGCTTGTCAACAGTGATATCAGCCTGCTTTAAGAGTTCTTCCGCGATATCCTTCGAAGTAACCGAGCCATAAAGTCTGCCGTCAACGCCTGCCTTACCCTTGAACTTAACGACAACCGCTTCAAGCTTTGCGGCAGTATCCTTTGCAGTCTGGAGTTCAACCTCTTTTCTGTGTGCCTCAGCCGCTTCACGTCCCTTTATCTCATTGAGAGCCTTGTTGTCAGCGATGATAGCAAGTCCCTTGGGAAGCAGGAAGTTGCGTGCATATCCGTCGGATACGTTGATAAGCTGACCTTTTTTGCCCTGTGATTTTACATCCTGTGTTAAAACTACTTTCATTTTATATATCTCCTAACATTACATTTAGTTTTTGGTCATATATTCG
>JAFTTS010000144.1 GCA_017466685.1 Clostridia bacterium | reverse complement strand
GTTTACCTCGCAGGTTTTAAATATCTTATGCGCAGTTTCACGGCGGAACGATTTGAAGCCGCACTGTGAATCGGTCAGCTTAAATCCTGCTGCAAGCGCAAGACACTTGATATACGTTTTCGAAGCGATCTTTCTGAGAGGCGTATATCCCTCGTATCCATCCTCCGAAAGGTTACGTGAGCCGATCACAACGTCTGCATCCGGGTGGTCCTCGAACATCTTAACCGCCGATTTTACCACATCAAGTCCGTACGCAAGGTCGCAGTCTGTGAAAATGATAATGTCACCCGTCGCATTCAGCACACCGTGACGTATCGCCGCACCTTTGCCTTGGTTTTTCTCGTATCCGACCGCACGTATGCGTTCATTCGGGAAATCCTCAACCGCCTTTCTGCAGTTGTCGGTCGAGCCGTCGTCGGAGAAAAGCACCTCGTAATCCTCAAAGGTGGCTTCCATATATTCGGAAACGGTTTTCAGCGTATCGTTTATGATACTGCTCTCGTTGTACATTGGTATGCAAAGTGAAACTTTCATTTTAATACTTCCTATAAACAAATATATCAAAATCTGCTGTGATCTCAAGATGAGATAAAGTATCAAGCTTTGCCGCGTCCTCACGTGAGGTTTTGAACGCGTACGGTGTCATCATAAATAAACTTTTTAAATCCTCGCCGGCGCAGTCAAATTTGTAAGTGACGTTTTTTCGCGCGATCTCCTCAAATCCGGACGGAAGATCACGGCGTCCTTCATTTTCGTATGCTTCGGCGTAAATTGCTTTTTTGAGCTCATAAAGATGTTCGCGCCCTGCCGCTCCGACGATAAGCAGTCCACCGTCTTTTAGTACACGTGCAAATTCACGCTCGGCGATCGGCGCAAACAGACTGACTATGGCATCGGCACTGTTATCGCTTACGGGCAGCTCATATATGCTCGAAACGCCGAAAAATGCGTTGTTGCCATCAGCCTTTACACGTTTTGCCGCCTTATCGCAGGCGTATTTTGAAAGGTCAAAGCCGTAGACATCATGTCCGCCTGATGCAATGATATTCGAATAATAACCCTCACCGCAGCCTGCATCGATGACGGTTTTCGCGCCACCAAGACTTTCGGCAACGGCATCGGCAAACGGACGGTAATAGCCCTTATCGAGAAACGCCGTACGTGCACGAACCATGTCGCGGTCGTCGCCCGAGGTGCCGCTTGCACGTGTCAGGGTGACATATCCGCTTTTGGCGATATCGAAGCAGTGCTTTCGCTCACCTGTACAGATGAGACTGTTGCCCGTACGTGTAAGCTCTGCAGAGCAGAAAGGGCAGGAGAGAACTGTCATTTTTTATTCAACCTTGGCAAGATATGCCTTCTGCTCGTCGCTTAAGATCTCGAGCGATGCACCGAGTGCCTTTAATTTGAGTGCGGCAACCTCCTCGTCGATCTCACGCGGTACCTGGTATACCTTCTTTTCGAGCTTGCCTGCGTTTTTAACGAGATATTCAAGGCTCTTTGCCTGGATCGCGAAGCTCATATCCATGATTTCGGCAGGGTGACCGTTACCTGCGGCGAGGTTTACAAGACGTCCCTCTGCAAGGAGATTGAGTATACGTCCGTCGGGCATTTCGTAGCCTGCGATGTTCGGTTTACGCTCCCAGACCTTGACCGCCTTCTTTGCGAGTGCAACCTTATCAATTTCAACGTCGAAGTGACCGCTGTTCGAGAGAAGCACGCCGTCCTTCATCTTATCAAAATGCTCGGCGCGGATTACATCCTTACAGCCTGTAACGGTGATAAAGAGGTCACCGAGTGCACACGCTTCGTCCATCGTCATAACACGGAAGCCGTCCATAACCGCCTCGATGCCCTTAACGGGATCAATCTCGGTGACGATTACGTTTGCGCCCATGCCTTTAGCACGCATTGCAACGCCCTTACCGCACCAGCCGTAGCCTGCAACGACAACGGTTTTTCCTGCGATGATGAGGTTTGTCGAGTTCATGATACCGTCGAGCGTGGACTGTCCCGTGCCGTAACGGTTATCGAAAAGATGCTTGCAGTCAGCATCGTTAACGTCGATCATGGTGTAATCGAGCATACCTGCCGCCTGACGTGCGAAAAGACGGTGGATACCTGTTGTTGTTTCCTCGCAACCGCCGATCAGGTTCTTGCCGTATTCGCGACATTCGCCGTGAAGCAGATGTGTGAGGTCGCCGCCGTCGTCGATCATAACATCGGGGCAGAGCGAAAGTGTCTTTTTAAGGTGCTCCTCATATTCGGCATCGGTAACACCGCGCCATGCGTTAACCTCAAAGCCGAGGTCTACAAGTGCTGCTGCAACGTCGTCCTGTGTCGAGAGGGGATTACATCCGGTAACGTAAACCTCTGCACCGCCTGCCGCAAGTGTGATAGCGAGGTACGCGGTTTTCGCTTCAAGGTGGATCGACATGGAAATCTTCTTGCCTGCAAACGGCTTTTCACGTGTAAACTGCTCATTGATTATATTAAGCACGGGCATATAGCTCTTTACCCAGTTTATCTTATCGTGTCCGCTTTTTGCGAGGTTAATGTCTTTGATACTGCTCATTTTTTTGTTCTCCTTGATTTTGTGTGTGGTATTTTTGATGTATTTGGGAAGTATGCGTGTGGGATTGACCTCATGCGTAGCCCTCTCCGTCTCGCTTCGCTCGACACCTCTCCCAAAGGGCGAGGCTTTTAATTAGTCAGAGCGGCAGGAATCCTTGAATGAAGCTCGAAGCGCTATGCTCCAAAATTTTATTATCTCATATAATCCCAAGCTCTGCTGCGGCGTCGGTCCAGTATTTCTCGGGCAGAACTTGTCCGCCTGAAAAACCGTCCGCCGTAGCTTTACGCCATGCAAGTGCGACACAACGAGCCGCGTGGTCGTGTTCATCGAACATTGATTTTATGATACAGCGTGCCCAAACGCCTGCTTTTTCATAAAGACCGCTTCGGTGAAATTCGGCAAGCATCTTGTTTTTGTCGTAACCGACGGGAATGGAATTGTAACGCCATACACCGCGTTTCGATTCGAGGATGAGCATACGTGAACCGTATCTGCGATCCTGCGGCAGTCCGACACTGGGACAGAAAATAACACGTCTGCCGTTTGCTTCAACGATACCGCCGCGGTGTGTGTGACCGCAGAGGAGTAATTCACCTGCGATTTCGGTGGTGTACTTGTCAATAAGCTGGGGACGGTTCATGATCCATTCCTTGGAATCGCCGGGAGAGCCGTGACAAGCCGTGATCGTCGGTAGATTTTTTGTTGTGATATTGATACAGTGCGAAAACGATTCGATGCGGTCAAGATCAGCTTCGGTCAGGTTTTCGTATGTATAGAGTAAGGAGCCGCTGCTTGAGGAATAGCTCCATCCCTCGTTCGGTGCGTGACGGTGACGTATGAGGTAATCCTCACGGTTGCCGCGCACGAAGTGACAGGGGAACTCTGCGATACATTCATCAATCAGCCTGAGTGTGTTCTGCGGATACGGGAAATCGGTCAGGTAGTCGCCAAGGAAGATGATACCGTCAACGCCTTCACCGCGGCGACGCATATCTTCGATAGTACACAGCGCATTCTCGAGCGCCATGAAATTAGAGTGAATATCCGATATGACCGCGAATCTCATCGACGCCCCCTTTCCCGAGTTACTGCAGACCACAGTACTCCCGATTATAATCTACATATATATTATTATACGATTTTTGTGCCCCTTTGTCAACAGTTATGTGTAAAAAGTTTTTGGCGGCATATCACAAAAATAAAAAAGGCCGCCACAAGCGTGACAGCCATTCATCTCAAAAATTAATAACCAAATGCGTCTGCAAGCTCCTGAGCTGCTTCAACTAAAGCCTTGCAATCCTTGCAGAGGTTTGCGGTTTCGCCTTCATAGGTTACCTTTGAGCAGTTTTCTTCGCGACCGCAGCTGTCGCAGATGGACTTGCCGCAGGATGCGAATGTGAGGAGAGATGCAGCACAAAGTGCAGCTGCAATAATTCTCTTTGTCATTGTTTTTGCCACCTTTCGTAAATATTAATCAGTCAACACAAGCAGATACGTTTATGTAGCATAGATTTTCCGTCATCATAACTTACATCGACATATCAATTATACACCTGTTTACAGGAAAAGTCAATATATTTTTTCGAGTTATTGTGATTTTCAGCTCATATAAAAAAACGAATACCGGGCGCGGACAAAGCCGTTTAGGTATCCGTTTTTGCGAGGTTGCCGTTTTGGGAGGAGCTTTTGCCGAAAATATCTGAAGCATAGCATATCGTCAACGGCATGAAGAAGTTCGCCAAATTTAAAGGTGCCGTATTTACAGCTCGTAATCGCCGCAGACGGTATCTGCAATATCGTAATCGGTTTCACTGCATTTTTGGCAGTGTTTCAAATGCTTGCAGTAGGAACATTTTATAAAGTTCTTTTCGCCGTTTTCGATCATGCGTTTGACCTCTTGATTGTTTTTGAAAGTCTTGTCAAATTTTTTGCTGTTTTCGCTGATTCGGAAACGCGGATTTGGACTTGATATAATGTCTGCCATGACATCCCGGTTCAGTATGATCGCGACTATGACGACGGCGAGGATGATAAGAAATACCCACGCCCAATTCGCGAGAATCGCAAAAATTTCGTTTTTTGTCATGAGAAAAAGATTTATGCGCAAATCGGTCATCAATGGTCTCCTTGCTAATGCTGTGCCGAAAATCTAACACGGTAAAGTGTTATTGTGGTTATTATTATACTGCATTGATGGCGAAAAGTCAAGGATTTTAAAGCATTTTTTCGATTTTCCCCGAATAGCACAAAAACCAAAATTATTCGACGCGTTGTGTCGGCAAATTAAACATTAACCTATTTCAGGTTAAAAATGAATACCCTGTTTCAGGTTATACTATAATTTATTGAGAATAATAATTAAAGAAGGTATAACGATGTATAAACGAATCAGAGATTTACGCGAGGACAGAGATCTAACGCAAAGTAACATCGCCAAAATGCTTGGGATGTCACAGACGGGATATTCCAAATATGAAACGGGCGAGAATGACATTCCGACGACGATACTTATAAAGCTCGCGCGGTTTTATAATACGAGTATTGATTATCTGCTCGGTCAGACCGACATTCCGATGCGGTACAAGTAATAAAGCAAAAAGGGGTATGCAGAAGCAACACCCCCATGAAGTTATCTGTAAAATCTCATCGAAGCGACGACCTTGCCGAGAACGATAAGCTCCTCAACATAAATCGGCTTCATCGACGAATTTTCCGGCTGGAGTCTGAAACGGTTGTCCTCGCGGTAGAAGGTTTTAACGGTTGCTTCGTCTTCAACCAGAGCTACAATGATATCACCGTCACTTGCCGTGTTGCATTTTTCAACGACGATAAGGTCACCGTCCATGATGCCTACCTCGATCATACTCTCGCCCTGTACTCTCAGCGCAAAGACGTCATTAGACGAAAGACGTGAGGACGGACGCGGAAAATCAATGTATCCGTCGTAATTTTCAACGGCGAGGATCGGCATACCTGCTGCAACCTTTCCGAGAATCGGTACACGCATAGTTGACGTATCCTGTGTGGTCACGCTGTCAACGCGGAGTGCACGACTCTTTCCGGCATCCTTTTGTATAAGTCCCTTTTCCTCGAGCTTTGCGAGGTATGTATGCACGGTTGATGTGCTCTTCATGTTGAGCGCGGTACAGATGTCACGTACGCTCGGCGCGTAACCCTCACTGCGGATGGTTTTCTTAATATATTCGAATATAGCGCGTTCACGTTCGGTAAGATTGTTTGCCATAATAACCTCCAAAAAAGATCGTTTGTTCTCTTTTCAGAATAATTATACCACACTTTTTCAAAAAAAGCAAACGGTTGTTCGGTTTTTCTTTTTTAATTTTTTATTTATAAATAATTAACAGAATGAAAACACAACGGTAATACTGTTTTTTTATGGATGTGATATACTTGAAGCTGTAATAAAAAACAGGAGATTTAATATGAAACGAATTTTCACGCGGCTGACGTTGATTGCACTTGTTTCGGCATTCTTCGTTCCGATGCTGAATACGGTTGCTGTCTGGCCGTTTTATATAGACGTTTCCAGCGATATTGCGTATGCCGATTGGGTTGGCGAGCTGCTGCACGTACTCTACGGTGTACTTGATATTCTGGTTGTGTATGCAATGGCGTTTTGTCTTGCGTATGCTTTCAGAAAAAGCGGGGAGAGGGTTAAGATAACCTTGATCGTAATTTTGTCGCTGATTGCGGTTTGCGTGGCGGCGGTTCGGGTGGACGTTCATTATAACGGCGCGGAGATACTTACGTCGAAATTTATTGGCTATAACGTTTTGCGTGTTGTACTTGATGCAGCGAGACTTGCTGTGGCGGCGATTGTGACGGTTTTGTTTGTTAAGCGGCACAAAGGCTGTGAGTCTCGCATGATATGCCGTATAAGCACGGGCGTGATACTGTTGTCCGAATTTATCGTGAATGGGATTGAAACGGTCAGCATTTTCAGCGAAACGGCAAAGGAATACGAAAACTGGACACCGCAGAACAGCTCCGAATGGCTGACGATACTGACTCCGTACATAAACATGACTATATATTTTATTTTGGGATATTTTCTCTGTCGCGGACTTTTAAGTTTGCTTGAACTCAAAAAACGAGGTAATTAAACAATGGACATAACAATTCGTCGAGCCGTTCCGACAGATACAGACGGCATACTTGAGCTTCTTTCGCAGGTGGAAGCGATACATCAGAAGGGACGTCCCGATCTTTTCAGGGTGAACGGCACGAAATACACCGCGACCGAGCTTTGTGAGATCATGGCAGACGATGACCGTCCCATTTTCGTTGCCGTAAGGGAAGAAAAGGTGCTCGGTTATATCTTCGGTATCATCACCGAAACCAAGGACAGCACCATGCTTTTCGACATGAAAACGATACATCTTGATGATGTTTGTATAGACGAATCCTGTCGCGGAGAGGGTGTTGGTGGTGCGCTTATGGAGTACGTCACGGCGTGGGCAAAATCGGTCGGATGCAACCGTATGGATCTCGACGTTTGGGAGTTCAACGACGGTGCAAGGCGGTTTTACGAGCGTTTTGGTTTCATCACCCAAAAGCGCAGGATGGATATGTGGATATGATATTATGCGGTATTGCTGTGTTGCGGTGATGCCGCTTTTTTGTGGGTGCGTTTCGGGCTTCGCGCAAGTTTGAAGCGCATCTAACTTAAAGCCTCGCCCGCTGGGAGAGCTGTAAGCGTAGCTGACTGAGAGGGTGAAAATTCGAAGTATGCTGCTTCGAGCTTCGCGTATTCGAGAGGGATGGACACCAGCTGCGCAGTTGTTCCACTACACATCGCTTTCAGCGAGTGTTCTCGAGCTCTCCCACCCTTCCTTGCCAACACCCGATTCGCGCTCAGTCGCTAACGCTCCAATTCGCTTTGACACCTGTACCGTTTGAGCCGCCACCTTACGAGGGCGGCTTCGCTCCCTTGCTTCTTTACGGCAGTTAATGTTAGCCTGAGCCGCAAACATCGTCTCGTTTTATACGCCGTCTCGCTACATAAATCTAACATTCCTCGCCGACGCAGTTGGCGAAAACGAGCGATTATCGCTACACGAGCGAATTGTGAGCCGCAGGCGAACTGAGCGTGCCCGGAGAACTAACCAAGGAAGGTAGGGGGAGTACGAGGGGGCGGAAAACTACGGCGAGAGTTGGTTTCTGCCCCCTCGCGGCAGTATCGATAAATCGAGCACTAAAGAAAGGTTGTGCCGTTTCAACCGCGGGAGCACCACCTCGAATGGAACGCTTTTTTCATGAGCGAGCCATAACCAAAAAGAACTGCCCGTCTTGACCGGACAGCTCCTTGGATTGCTGTATTCAAATACTAAAATTCATATTGTCGCGAATCGGCTTGATATTTTTGATAAGCGGCTGCCACTTATTGTCAAGCTTGCCCTGCTTATGTAACGCCAGATACATACAAACGCCGAAGCTCGGACCGAGGTAACGTATGATCTGTCCCTCGCCGCTTACGAGGTATAATAGCTTTTTGTCAGTCACGGCACATATTTTCTGTATCGCATCGATGTATTTCGGTATCTCCGATTTTTCGTGTGCCACGCTGACTATCTTCAAAACATCCGCACCGCGTGCAGCCTGTTCACGTGCGATCATGAGGCTTTCTTCAAGCGTTATGCTCATATTTGTGTGGCATGACATGAGTACCTCGCCGCCGCGACGGTGTATCTCATCAATAAGTGCCTTTTGCTTCTTTATTGCTTCCTTATCGGTTGTGAGCTGGAATTTTTGCTTTCGATCGTAAAGATCACCTTCCACATCGCAGAGTGTTGCGCCGCAGTCGAGTGCGAGGAGTAAATATTCGACACATTGCTCGTCTGTGAAATCTATGCTGTGATTTTCGTGATAGCTTGTGACGTATATCGGCTTACCCTCGCAGGCTGCGAAGATCTCTGTCAGTATTTCACGTGTTCTGTATTCGAGCTTTAATTTGCAAAGCTGTATTCCGATCGCATCTGCACCGTCCTCGATTGATGCCTTGATCTTTGCGATGCATTCCTCCGGTGTTTCGCAGAGTATCATCGCTGTAATAAGCGGTTTGTCGTGATTGAGAAATGATGGCTTCATATTAATTTCCTTATTGTCGATATTTTTGTTGTTTTTCGCGCTTTTACCCACGTCCCATAGCGCTTCTGCCGCCGTCTATCATGATGTTTTCGCCGTTTATGAACTGTCCCTTTTCGGATGCGATAAAGAGAACAAGATCAATTATCTCCTGCGGCTCTGCGGCACGTCCGAGAAGCGTTTTCATTCCTGCCATTTCGGAACGTGTCAGAACAGGTCCGGGCGAAACACAGACACAGCGGACGTTACAGCGTGCACCGAACTGTGCAATGGATTTTGTGAGTCCGTACATGATGCCTGCTTTTGCCGTGCAGTAATCCATTCCCTGCGGCGAGCCGTCCACTCCGGTTATTGAGCCGATATTGATAATAAGACCGCTGTTCTGTTTTTTCATTTGCTTAAGAACCGCGTGTGCGAAATAGAACGGGCCCTTTAAGTTAACGTCAAGTCCCCAGTCGAAAACGTCGATCGGAATTTCGGGGAACTCAAGTGAGCGGTCAACATTCAGCATACGAACCGCGTAACCGCCTGCAAAGTTTGCCATGACGTCGATACTTCCGAACGTGTCAACAGCCGCATCTCTCGCCGCACACACCTGTGCATAGTCGCGTACATCGCAAACAACTCCGATTGCACGTCCCTTGCCCTTTTCATTGATAGCGGAGACTTTTTCATTGAGGACAGCCTCGTTAACGTCACACATAACGACGTTTCCGCCAAGCTCTGCGAAATTTTCGGCAAAGAGCAAGCCCATGCCCGATGCCGCACCGGTCGATATCGCTGTTTTGTTTGTAAAATCCATGATGATACCTCCATGTTTTTTATTTAATTATAGTATTTATTCGTTTCGATTTCAATGCCTGAAACAATACTGATTTGATGTTTTCGATACTGTTTTTGCGATTTATCTTGACTTATTTGACGAAAAGTGTATAATTAATATTAAAGGGGTGAATGCGATGCTTGAAAACATAACCGTTACCGATATTCTTGAAATTATAACCGTTTCCTCGCCAAAGGGAAGAAGTTACACAATGACCAACCGCAAGAGCTTTGGGCTTTCATTTTGTATCGACGGACAGATCACTTATACGCACAAGGGGATAGATTACGTTTCTGATAAAGATCACGCAGTAATTCTTCCCGAGGGTGAGGACTATACGCTTTACGGTGACAAAACGGGACATTTTCCACTCATAAATTTCACCTGCACCGAGCCCATCTGCGATAAAATCACCGTGATATCGATAAAGGAGCCGGGATCATATCTTAAAGCATACGAGCAGATGGAGTCGCTCTTTTTCTTAAAGGGCAGCCGAACAAAGCTGATGAGTTTATTTTATGACATCCTGCACCGTCTTTCCTCGGTGGATGAGCCGATATATAACATCCTTGCGCCGTCACTGCAGTATATTGAGGAGAATTATTGCTCCGGGACGGTCACGCTTTCATTGCTTGCCGGACTGTGCGGTATAAGTGAGGTATATTACAGAAAGCTTTTTACTGCAAAATACAATGTTTCGCCAAAGCAATACATAATCGATCTTCGTATCGCCAAGGCAAAACAACTTCTCTCAGGTGGCAGGCTCAAGATCAGTGCCGTTGCCGAGGAATGCGGTTTCTCGAATCAGTATCATTTCAGTCGGCTTTTCAAGGAGAAGGTCGGCGTTACCCCGAGCAAATATATGTATGAGAATAGGATTTATAAGATCTGATCCGAAGCGGAATAACAATATTGAGATAAGGAAACAGAATCATGGAGAATACAAAACAGGAACGAGTACTTGAAATATTTTTTCGCGGACTGCGAGGAGAGGATCTCTCGGTTAAGAAGCTTGCGGATGAATATGGCGTTTCGGCAAAGAGCGTGAGCCGTTCGATAAACGATCTGAAGGCTTTTCTCGCCGATCACCGTGATCTCGTCGGCTATACAGAGCTGCAGTATTCTTATCGCGATAAATGTTACAGGCTTTATATGGACGAATTTTTGTCAAGCAAGGAGTTATTTGCGCTGGTAAAGGTGCTTATCGGAGCGAGGGCATTCTCGAAAACGGAGCTGCTCACGCTTACAGAAAAGCTCAAACGCTTCACAACAGGCGAGGACCGTCCCAAGCTTGACGAGCTGATACGCAAGGAAATTTTCAGTTACTCTGAGGTGAAGCACGACTGCGAAAGTGTTCAGGATACCCTTTGGCAGCTTATTAACTGTATCACACAAAGGCGTGAAATTTCGGTTGAATATTATCGTATGGACAGGGCATGGGTGACGCATCGGTTACGTCCGGCATCGCTTATGTTCACAGATTATTATTTCTATCTGATAGCCTTCAAAACCGACGGCGATGCGAAAAAACCGTTATATTTCCGAGTTGACCGCATAAAGCACATAACCGAGCACCGTAAGCGTTTTCACGGGAACGAAGCGGAATTTGACGAGGGGCTTTTGCGAAGGCGGAGTCTTTTCATGTGGCCGGGTAAGCTGCGCACGATACGCTTCGAGTTTGACGGACCGTCAGTTCAGGCGGTGCTCGACAAGCTGCCGACGGCGAGGATCATCGAGAGGATGGGTGGCAGGAAATATCTGATCGAAGCCGAGGTTTACGGAGACGGAATCAAGATGTGGCTGCTCAGTCAGGGTTCATGGGCAAGGGTTGTCTCGCCGACTGAATTTGCCGATGAGATGAAGGACGAAATAACCAAAATGTGCGGCTTGTATTCGTGAGGTGTGAGTACTGATAATGTATATAAAAACACCCCTCCGTGGTAGCATTGGTTACCATAGAAGGGTGTTTCTTTGTGTGTTTACAGTCTGATTTTATGCAAGTGCCTTTTTGATGATATCAAGCTTCTCTGCAATTTCAGCCTCGGTCCAGTACGGCTGAAGCGGAACATATGCTGTTCTTGCAAGCAGATCGAGAGTTTCGGGGCACATATCAACGCTGTAGTCGGGGATGATATCCTTGTTGGCTTCCATCTTGAAGGGGTCCATGAGAGGATTGAGTGCGCCAACCTTGTTAATGATGGGTGTCCAGTTTGAATAAATATGCTTGCCGGTGTTTATCGGAACAGTGCAGCCGAGATCATTTGCCTTGAGGTCATCCATGAACTTTGTGGTTCTCTCGGCAGAATCGAAGCGGATTGCAAGTGTTGTTGCGCAGCCGCCGTTGATGTCGTAAGAGGGGATAAACTTGCAAAGATCTTTAAGCTCGGTCATGAAATAGTCTCTGACCTTGCGCAGATTAGCGAGAATATCGTCAAGACGTACAAGCTGCTTGCGGAGTATTGCCGCTGCAATTTCGTTGGTACGGTATTCGGTGCCGCAGAAAAGGGAGGATTCAACGCCGTCGAGCTGGTTGCCGAAGTATGCAACTGCTGCACTGTCGTGATAGATGAGTGCACGCTCGAAAACGGTGCGGTTATTGGTGAGAAGTGCACCGCCTTCACCGCAGGAAATTACCTTGAAGTAGTTGAAGCTGTAAGCACCTGCGTCGCCGATCGTGCCGAGACGTTTGCCGTTGTATGTACCGCCGTCTGCCTGACAAGCATCCTCAACAACATAGAGGTTGTGCTTCTTTGCAATTTCCATGATAGCGTCCATATTGCAGGGGAAGCCCTGAATGTGAACGGGCATGATAGCCTTGGTGTGCTTTGTGATCTTCTTTTCCATGTCTGCAGGGGAGATCGTGAGTGTTTCATCTGCCTCTGCGATAACCGGAATTGCACCTGCACCGACAACTGCGAGGGCTGTCGAAATATATGTATATGCCGGAACGATAACCTGGTCGCCCGGGCCGATACCGAGTGCGATAAGTGCCGATGTGAGTGCTGCGTGACCGCTTGTCATGAGGATCGCGTGGTCAACGCCGAACTTTTCGCGCATTTCTTCCTCAGCGTGCTCGGATTCACGAAGTCCCGAGTTTATTTTGAAAAGATTGCCGGCTTCAATAACCGCAGCAACGGCGTCGATTTCTTCTTTGCCTATCTTATACATTTGATTTATTCTCCTTTTATAATAGGGGGTTAGTGTTTCGGTAATTGTGTGTCGATCGACGTTCTTATTTGAGGCCCATAATAAGCTCAAGAACGTACATTTCGAGCTTTTCGTAGTTTCTTTCCGCGATGCACTTTTCAGCGTAAGCGTAGTCGTAACGGTTGACCTTTTCTTCAAGTGCCTTTGCAACCTTGATGCTGGTCT
>JAFTTS010000143.1 GCA_017466685.1 Clostridia bacterium | reverse complement strand
GCCTGCAGTCATCATGGACTTTGTGGAGGTAAATTCACCGCTTGCCGCAGAGTAACCGACGGGAATGATCCATTCGGAAGAATATGCGGCACGGATATAGAAGCTTACGTCATAGGACGCTCCCGAGGTCATGGTTACAGCATCGTCAGTATAAGCCATACCGTCACCTGCGATGCGTACATTCGAGAGGTGAACGTAACTATTTACGCCGTCTGCGATATACTCGGTCAGGATCTCTACAGGCTCACCCGAATCCGATCTGTATTCGTCGCTGTAGGATATTGTTTTATTAAGCTTTAATTCGGTTATATCGAAGCCGATGGATTTATCAAGCGTGAATGAAACCTCGCCGAGAGTGGTCGTTTCGGAAACATTAAGCAGGAATGTTCCTGTGTTCCACTCGGTCGTAAGCGTGAGGTTATTTATTCCCTCAATTGTCGCTCCCTGTACGCCTGACGCAGTGAGAGTCGCACTGTACTTCGATGCGCGCCATGCAGGCTGTTTTCCCTGGAGATAATACTCGGCAAGGTCAAAGTCGAAGGTGTTGAGACGGAATTTTGCGCTGAGCGTATATTTACCCGGCTCGAGAACAAGTCCGTCAAGGTTAGCGGTAGGTTTTGAACCGTCGGTGGGAGTTTTAACGCTCATGTAATCGGATTCGGTGTAGAACGCAGGCTTGCCGTAATCTTTACTCCAGCCGTACGATGCGTTCTGCTGATTTGCATACTTGATGAGATTTTCGCCGACGTTGTTTCCGTTAGCATCGACCTCATAAAGCTCAAAATCACGGATATCGTACGGTGTCAGATCTTCAAAGGCATCATTCGGTCTGAGCCTGAATGAAATAGGAGAATTATGTCCCTTGAAGGTGATGCTGACAGGATTCCATTCGTTATCCTTGATCAGAACAGAGCCCGAAGCACGGAAATCACCTGTCTTTGAAATCGGTGTATATGCAACGCTGTTTCCTGCAGAGTTGATCAGCAGGACATGAACTGAACGGTCTGCCGAGTCGTTGTTTTTGCGAGTGATACCGCGCGTTGCAAAGGAAAGGCGATACGTTTTTGCGCTCGACAGTGTTACGTCCTTGTCGGCATAGTTAAGCCACCATGTATGGTAGTCCATACCGTAGACATGAACATAGTCAAACGGTGTTTCATCATCGCTTACGGCGGTTACGTTTTCAGACCACTTTGCGCCTGCGAGAGGATCGGTCTGAGATGCGCCGCCATCAGCACTGTCCGCGATTACGATCATAGGTAATCCCGTAATCACAAGCACCATAGCAAGCAGCATTGAAAGGATACGTTTTTTCATAACTGAATCTCCTTTTTAAATTAGCGTTCAAATTAACTTTATAACTGCACCCGGTTCGGAGGTGTCGTCGGACGGCTGTGAAATTCGTCCTATTTTAGTTATAAGCTCACCGGGAATAGAAATTTTATTTTCACTGATATGAACATCATCCGTAATGTCATACGCAAGCTCATCGGCAAGGTCTTGAATCAATACTTTACTTACCTTTTCGCATGAGCTTTCAAGAATGAGGTTTTTATATTCACCAAATACGGCAACTGTGTCAGCATCACCGATATTAAAGGTAATATTACATTTCGGAATTTCATATGTTCTGTCTACGGTTCTTCCGAGCGTGGCAATCGAATATGCTCCGTTCGGATTCTTTGATGCCACAACATAAGGACGGTTGCCCATATCATCTGCAATAACTTCGGGCGGCGTACATCCTCTGCAAACAAATGCAGGTGCTTTTTTTGCAAGCACACCGTCAGTTATCGATTCGAGCATCGCCGGTACCTCAAGCCACCATGCTTCCATCTCCTCGTCACGATTCTCGAAACGCCATGTGTCAACAAGCTCCTCAGACGAGGCATATATGTTATCTTCCCCAAACGCAGGAGCCATACGGTGCCATCTTGCCGCACGGATGATCTCATACATTTTTGTTTTAAGATTTCTGTGAACTTCCGGGAATGACATATCCTTCTTCCCGTTAACAAATTCACCTGCATGAGGATGACGCATGATTCCCATAACGAATCCGCCTGCAGCAGCGATATATGCTTCGTCCTCGCAGTTGATGAGTCCCATTCTGTTTTCCTGCGGTGGATTCGTACCGGTAAGCTCCTTAAGCTTCTGCATGGTCATCGGTATCGACATTATGGCAGGCACGTCATATGTACGGAACACATCCGAATGTGGAATTATATCCCTCACCATTGCGTGTTCAATAACCAGATTTGGAGCGATTTCTTTTGCAAGCGAAGTCAGCATTTTACGAAATTCAATATCGGTCTGTTTCTTGCCCCAGTCAACCTTCCAATACGCAAAGCCGGAGTTGTGAACCTCGGAAAGTCGCTTTTTCCAATATTCAGAAATATCGTCTTCACCGAACTTTTCGGATTCCTGCGCACATACCCAGCCGCCGATTCCCTTCCAACCGAGAGCCTTCATTTTATCCACCAGATATTTTAAGCTCTCCTCGTTCGTTCTTCCTTTTGTACATTCGGGGAATTTCTCGGGGTTTAATATAAGACTTCCGTAATACGTCGGATCATCCTTTATTGGCACATCCCAACTATCGTCCATGATGAAAAAGAGGTCACTTCTTGCTTTTTCATAGAAATACGCCCAGCCGTACGGCTTTTCCCTCTCGAAGATCGATTTCTCAGTTATGATCGCACGCTGTCCCTCGGGTTTGCCATCACATGAAGCATAAAGCTGTGTCTGCCACGTACAGTAATAGTCAGGCGTTGGATTTGTGTGATCGGGGACTAAATTAATATTAGTTTTTATCATAATAACCGCCTAACGAATTGTAATTTCACGTACATATCCCGAAAAGCTTCCGTGGGTTGTATATTGCCGCAGAGTGTCGCTGATTTTACTTTCAAAATTGAAGTGAACGTGACCGGTTATAAGTGCCTTTATTGCCGGCTCATTTTGTATGTACTCTGCCGCACGTCTCGTGGCCTCATCGGGTGTTTGCTGTTTGCGTCTCGCCTCGTCATAGGTAGCAAGCATTTCTTCGGGCGCATTTGCAAGATGTGCATAATATCCCCATACATCACGTACAGCCTCCGAAAGCTCTTTTGTATAAAGAGGAACGTGCATTGCGAGAATTACGGGATATCCCTTTGCAACCTCTGCCTTAAGCATCTCGATCTGTCCGTCGCTGATGAAATAATAGGAGTCATCCATCGTTACTATGTTTACGCCGTTTATGATTCTTGAATCGAAATACAGATTGTCTTTGATATGCGGTGCAATTTCTTTGATTTTTTCCCATTTATAGGCGTAATCTTCCTTTGCCCTGCCGAGGTAATGACAGAAATCATGGTTTCCTGCGGCATATATGTAGTTTACATCGGCAAAATATTTATCAATGAAATCAAAATTTCCTTTTGAGAAGAAGTCGATCAGGTCTCCCGTATGCAAAACTATCATGTCATTTTGCTTTGCATATTCAAGTGCTTCGAAAAAATATTCCTCTGCACAGCCTTTATAGTCAACGTCAAATTCCGCTGTTCTGTCTTCATCGAGCGGATTGTCTCTTGTGATATGTGTATCGGTTATATGTAAAAGCTTTATGGGCTCTTTTATACCTATGTTTATATCGGTTTTTAATATTTTAAGTGCCATTTTCTCTCACCTTACCAATTAAGTATAAATTCAATCACAAACACGCTGCTCCAACTGAAATGGTCACAGCAAAGTCCTTTTCCGGTTATTGAGTCATAGTTTTCAAATATACCGCGTTTGTCCTCATAACACATATTAAGTATTGATTCTTTGATCTCATCGGCGGTTTTGAGGTCGTAATTTTTTAGTCCCTTTGCCGCAAAATATGCAACATTAAGCCAGGTCGGGCCGCGCCAGTAATCATTCGAATATTCGCTGTTATCAAATGAAACCGTCGGCATCTTACATTTGAAGCGTTCACGTGCAATCTTATCCATTGCCTTTGCCTGCTCGCTTGATGCAATCGAAATATAAAGCGGCATGAATGATGCAGGAGACAAAACATCAGAGCTTTCTTTTGTGAATTTGTTTACATCCGCATAGTAACCCTTTTCGCAGTCCCACATTTCACGGTTGATGAGAGAGACAAGAGCTGTTTCTTTAGTGTTCCATTTTTGTGAGTCCTCGTCATATCCGAGTTCCTTTGCAATAAATGAAAGCGAACGGTAGAACATAACCATAAAGCAATTGAGATCTATCGCCCAATATTCGGTTATTCCCTTGTCCCATCTGACGGAATTGTCCCATCCTGATTCATACTTGACACGCAGCAGATAATCATCCGTATCCTTGTCGTCGGCATCGTAAAAGAATAGGCCTTCATAGTATCTGTTTTGTGACCAGAATTCTTCGTTTTTCACAAGAGAGGGATATACTTTTTTCAAAAATTCAATGTCATTATCCCTTTTATAGATTCTTTCAACTGCCCATGCAAAAAGCGGCGGTTTGCCATAACCTGTTATTACGGTGTTGTCCTCTAAAATGCAGTCGGGGAGCAATCCGTCCTCTCTTTGAAACTGCAAGAATCCAAGTACGCTCTCTTTTGCAAGCTCGGTATCCCAACGTGATACACCTGCGGCGTGAAATGCAGAGTCCCAGTTCCATATACCGTCAAAATTGATCTGTCCAGGTGTTATACATCTGTAAGGACACCACAGATATCCTTCGTCGGGATAGACATTTGCCATTATTGTGTCGTATGCGCGTGATACAAGCTCTTTGTCACGTTCGTTTGTGATACCTGTTTCTGTTATCCATTCATTCTTTTTCATAATTGACCTCGTGATATATTCAGTGATAAATAAGATTTTTTCAATCTCTTACCTTTACAAAGACGTCAACATATCTTGTTGTGATAAGTTTGGTCGTACTTATAAGAGCAGTAATGTTGGTTTTAAGTGCCTCTCTCGGAATGTTATAGCAAAGAAGCGGATGAGGTGTGAAGCGTTCGTCCTTTTCGTTTCCGATATAGTCGCACTCGACCGAGTTTACGAAAAGTCTCGGTATATTCGCAAGTGCCAACTCAAGATCGTCAACCGAGAAACGCAATGTGACCGTTGCACCCTCTGCGATATCTCCGACCATAAGACGGAAACAGCCTGAATACTCAAATCGGAGCGGCAACTGACTTACACCTCTTGCCTCACCGTCTCCAATATGCTCACTGCCTCTCCATCTCGGGAGACGGTCCTTTATCAAGATCAGGTGTCGGCGGTTCATCGTAAGTATTTTCTCGGGATCACCGAGGTGATTTATGATTGTCCGGTACTGTGCCGGATCACCCGGAACATGAGTGGGATCAAAATCATATTCGCCGTCACGGTCAAGCACGGTGTTAAATGAAGTGTAATAGTTATAGAGATAGAATTTGTCAGCGCCTTGTGAAAAAGCATTGGCAGCGTAAGCGGTGTATACGTCAATATTGGGACGAAGCCTTTCTGCATGACCGCAAGACTGTATCCAGTATTCATATCCTGCAAAAAGCTCTGCGCCGTATGGACTCAAGAGAGTTTTCCACATTGCTATCGGCATATCGGTGTCACTTGATGCCCAACGCGCCGAGATAACAACCGTATCAACAATTCCCTCTTGCACCCATTTCATAACGTCAAAGCCGTATTCGAAGCAGTAGTTGATTTCCGGCATAACGCGGACAGCGATCTTGATCTTATGTCCCCATCTTTCCTCGGCTTTTTTAACTACCGCATCAACGTCACGCATGAAACCGTTCATGACCTCGATGCCTTCATATTCCTCGCCAAGCGCAAAGCACGCCATTTCTCTTTGGAAATCAAGCTCTATACCGTACGGATCGTAACGCTCAAGCGACTCGTTTATAATATCAAGCTCGTGTGCTCTGACGATATCAAACTTGAAGTCGTAAGCGTAACCGTCCCATCCCCAAAGGTTTTTCGGAATGTTTCGTCCGTTGCGTACCTCAGGATGCTCGTGATAGAAGTCGGAAAAGAGCTCGGAGGTTGCCTCATTTCTTGAATGGTAATCGTTCATTCTGTATGTAAGCCACGGATTTATGCCTATTTCGCGGAAGCCCTTGATGTGAAGGTCGATATAGTCGATACCAAGCTCCTCATAGGTATAATGCATACCCTTACAGCAATTGCAGCCTGAATAATCGACGGGAATCCCGTTTTCCACCTTTTGATAATATTTATCGAGAAAGCTTGTGCGCGTTTTTGACGGGAATGTTGCACAGGTGTCGATCATGTTGATGAAATAATCGGTAACGTGTGTACCCTCATAGATCTTCGGAAAATTCTTAATTTCCTCAAGCGAGGGACGGTCTCTGCCTGTACGTCCGATCAGATCCTGTGTGTCCTGATTAATACAAATACCTTTCATAGCTTTTCTCCTTGACTTGATATGAATCAGCTTAAAACAAGCTCCGGTGCTTCGATGTAAACCTCAACGTAATTTACGATAAAGCCGTTTGTGTTTGTTCCGGTCATTTCAACGACCAGATAACCGTCATCGTGCATTGACTCGGGGATGTCGTAACACAGAAGCATATCGTTTGTAAATGAATAGTCACAAAGCTCCACGCCTGAATATTCGACTAACTGCGAATTTACATAAACTATCGGCAAGCTTTCAAATGCGGACGACTCGGATGCAGAAAACCTTAACGTCACCTTTGAACCCTCTGCAATGTCGCCGATGGGAATACGGAAGGTTGTTGGCGATGTGTGAACAACTGCCTTTGGAAGATACTCAACTCGTTCAGCCCAGATCGGTTTCATATCTTTCCATGTGAGTATATTTCTGCGATTCATCAGCATAAGCTTTTCATGTGAACCGAGGGTGCAAAGCACAGACCACATTGTCGCCTGGGCCGGATCCTTGGAGTTGAACTTT
Source organism: Clostridia bacterium (assembly GCA_017466685.1). Classification (GTDB taxonomy): domain Bacteria; phylum Bacillota; class Clostridia; order Oscillospirales; family CAG-272; genus Flemingiibacterium. Next base: position 3,021 of record JAFTTS010000143.1, on the reverse strand, counting down.
TCACCCGACGAGATAAATACATTTGAGCTTCTGTAATAATTGAAAAAATAGACCTTCTCCGCACCCTGTGAAAATGCGTTTGCGGCAAAAGCAGACATGGTTTCGATATCCATGCTCACAGGTGTTACGCCGGTGCGTGGTGAGAGCTGCGGCTTTTCCATTGAAACGGCAAGCTCAACGTCGTAAAGCTCGGTTATCGAATCCCACATACTTGTCGGAATATCCATATCGACGGTACTCCAACGCGATGCGGGAATCACCATATCGAGAATCCCCTCTGCCATCCATGTGATCACGTCAAGTCCGAAGCTTGCGTTTGTTTCAAGGTCGTATGCAACACGTGCGGCGATCTTTATCTTGTGTCCGTATTTTTCCTCGTAAATTGCAACAAGATCGTCAACCCGGCGCATGAATTCGTTGAAGATGTCAAGACCGTTATATTCGCCGCCGATGTGCCAAAGCCACATTTCACGTTGAAAGTCGAGCTCTATACCGTGTGTGTCATATCGGTTGAGTGCTTCGTTTATGAAAGCAAGCATATATTCGCGAACAAGCTCGTGTGTATAGTTCATTACCTTGTCGGAGTTGCCGGCATAGCTATGATGCTGTACACGTCTTATTTCGGGATGCTTGTGATAAAAATCCGAGAAAATAATACTGGTAGAATGGGAAACCATATCATGTTGGTCATTCATTCGAACCGAAAGCCAGGGGTTGATACCGATCTCCTTGAATGATTCGTGAAGAATACCTATCGGATCGACACCAAGCGTTTCGTAAAGGTAATATGATCCCTTTGCCTGCGACTGTTCGGTGTAGTCAACCTCTGTGCCGTTTTCCTCTGTCCAGTAATATTTATCGAGGTAGCTTGTCGTAACGCTGTTCGGGAACATGGAGCAAACGTCATTGACACTGATAAAATAATCGGTTATGTGTGTTCCCTCAAACTGCTTTGCAAACTGTACGATTTCCTCTCTCGTTATTCCGTTTGTAGAAGCGGCACCGAGAAAACCGGAAAAGTCCTGGTTTACGATGAGTCCTTCAACCTCATATTGCGCTTCAACTTCGGGATCCCATGCCCAGTTAAGATCTTTCTTGTTCATGGAGGCTTCAACCTCTGCAGAGGTGACCTTTGTACCGAAAACAGTTGGCGATCCTGACGGAACATTTTCAACCGGAACAAGCGAGAAATGATCAAAACAATAATCCTGCTTCATATTAGATGCCGCACCGCCGCAGACCTTTATAGAGTTGAGCGTATCCTCAAGTTCAATATAGCATTCGACTTTTAGCCAATCATTTGTCGGATATACATAAGCGATTTTGTTTTCACCGTTCGCCTGCCTGAAAATGATTCTCAGTTCGGTGAGTTCTCCCATTCTTAACGTACGGAAATATCCGGTGAAAAGATAGTTACCTGAACTGACTGTGCTTTCGGGAGTATAAACAGCACCAATATGACTCTGCGGGATGTGGGAAACACGAATATATCCGCCGTTTGCATCGGTTACACGTGTAACATTCGAACCTTCCGAGGCAATATAGGTCATGCAATCAGATGAATCGAAGCTGCCGTATGTAAGCAGGTTTCCGGATGGAACTGCATCTTCAACCGACGGTGTAAGGACAACGCTTCCCTGCTCGGGCGTGATTTCATAGGATGCATCCGACGCAAGCAAAGCAGGTGCAAATAACTGTATCAGTGAAATAACGGTAATCAATATTGCGGTTGTCTTGATTCTGTTCATGCTTTCGTCTCCTCTTAATATATTATTTTTACCATCTGTTGTTAAAAGTGTGTTTTTTTAGAAGTTTATAATTATTTTGCAAAACAGGCTTTACTTTTGAAAGCAAGTGTGCTATACTATTTGTATAACAATTATACCATGTTTTTGCGGATTTGTAAATATAATTATCTTGTATATTTATATGAATATATTGCAGGAGGGTTTTATGCATAAGCTAACACTGAATGTTTTCCCCGAAAATTTTAAACCGTTACCTATCATATTTCATTCGGCGAGTGCTTATTTTAAGCAAGCAACAGCGGACTATAAGCCCGGCGCTCAGGATTTCTATCAGATTTTGATGATCGTTGAAGGTGCGGGAACATTATATTACCAAAATGAAACATATAAATTAAAAAAGGGCTCCGCTTTTTTCACTGCAATGAATGTTCCCTCAAAGTATGTTAACGAAGGCGGACTTGTAACCGCGTTTCTGACAATAATCGGCGACGGTATACCGCAAATGCTTGAATACTTTGGTTGTAAAGATTTTTTGTTCTATGACTCTGTTAATATCGACCACTATATTTCACTGATAAATCAAATTATAGATGAATATTACGAAAGAAAATGTGAGAGCACCCTTTCAGCACTTTCTTACACATTTTACACAACCTTTTTCGAGCACAGGAATGAAACACCCCTCACGTCACTTGATAAAACAGTTTTGTATATCGAAAAAAACTTCGCCGAGAAGCTCACACTTGACGAGCTCGCAGAAATAAATCAAACCTCCGTTTCAAAGCTATGTCACGATTTCAAAACTCAATACGGATGTACCGTATTTCAGCACATTCTAGATCTCAGACTGAAGTATGCTTATAACCTATTGAATTCAGGAAGAAATTTCAAAATAAAAGATGTTTCAATAGCTTGCGGTTTTGATGATACAAGTTATTTTTGTCGTGCATACAAAAACAAATTCGGAGTAACTCCGTCAAAAAAGTCATCCACTTAAGTCGATCATATACAAAAATCCCCACCCGATTATGGATGGGGATCATTGTTTTATTGAGGCAAATTAATGGAAGTAGTTGTAGCTCGATTCACCGAACTTAACGATGGTGTCAACAGTTGCACCGAGGTTTGCGGAGTTACGGTTAGCGTAGGATTCTACACTGTCCGCTGCATTTGCAAGCTCTGCACCTGTGCTGTCGTATACTACGCAGCTTACAACGCTTCTGAAGTCTGCAACTGCCATACCGGTGATGGATACCTGTGCATAAGAGCTGCT
>JAFTTS010000008.1 GCA_017466685.1 Clostridia bacterium | reverse complement strand
TGTTTGCAAATCCCTATCTGCCGCTTGAGATTATCGACGGCATTGCAAAATATATGGAGGCAAACGGTATCGAGCGTGTTTCCGATATTTCGGCGACGGTACAGCCCTGGTAAAAAAATTAAGAGCTTTCTACACTTGTTTTCGTGCGGAAGGCTCTTTTGTTATTCTGATTTACGGCGTATAAACAGCCGATTTGTGATAAAACATTTCGTATGGATTCTCAACACCTGCTAAATAAGGAGAAACATCAAGTCCCATAGGGTTATAGTACGTATTATCGGGAGCGACTATGATCTCAAACCATTTTGCATAAACATACACTAGCTCTTCACCCTTGTGACTTTCGAGATAAGCGTTATAATCGTCAAACCATCTTGCACCGAAGGATGGTGTATTGAAGATTTCGCCGTTTTCTTTATAAAGGGTGATTATCGCAATAAGCCTGTCGCCGTTATAAACGAGATAATCGCGGAAGTTTTGTCTTACTTCGAAGGATTTACCCTCTGTTCCGTCATAGTTTACGTGACAGTAGCCTTTTTCGGATATTTTTATCGAATCTGACGGCACTCCGCCGGATGATAAACTTCCGATGATGATATCTTTGTTTTCATCGAAATATGCTTTAGCCTCAGTGTCGGTGATTTCTTCGCCAACCGATACTATTTCACGGTCAAATGGCAGCGCAGGGATAAACCATCCGCCGATAACATCACCGCCTTGACTGTAGCTTCCTTCATCCGGCGATGTGTCGGTGACTTGTGCTGATGTGGTTTCCGAAAAGAAAGGTCCGTTTATCGCCGGTGTTTTATCTTCGTTATTGCCTGCGGCGTTTTCCGTGCCGGTGCTGTCTTTCGTTGTTATCTCGTCATCGAGCAGGGGATTATCCTTAAAATGCTCGCTCTGCCATACTCCGACAGACAAGATCAGCGCAACTGCAAAGCAACCTGCTATGGACGACAACTTAATCAGGTTTCTTCGGTTTTGTTTTTGTTTTTCCTCATATTCGTTTCTGCGTGAGAGCACGCGCTCGGTAATTTCATTATAGCTTTTCATATTCAAAGCCCTCCTTAATAAGCTCTGATTTCAGTGCTTGCTTCGCTCTGTAAACAAGATTTTCGATCTGACGCTTGTTCTTTTTCATTATCACCGCGGCTTGTGCGTTTGAAAAATCCTCGAAATATATCAGATACAAAATCTGAAAATATTCGTTTTTCAGCTTATTCATTATTCGGTGGAGCGTGATCTTCTGTTCTTTAACCAAATATTCTTCTTCAACCTGTCTTTCCTCGGCTAAATAATCGGCATATTCGTCAATGGAATCGGACGTTACCTTTGAATTTTTCCTTAAATAGTCGATCGTGACATTTCTCGCTATTGCAAAAAGCCAGGTCTTGAATGTACATTTGCCCGAGAAGTGCGGTCTTTTTGCCGCTAACTTGAAGAAGGTTTCCTCCATCAGATCCTCTGCGGTGAAAATGTTATTTACGTAACCGTTTATATATAAGGTCAGACCGTCTTTGTATTCTTTAATTATCTCTGCTATTCCTGTATCATCACCATCAAGGTAACGGCGGTAGCTACTTGCACCGATATCCATGATCTGCTCCTTTCCGAAAAGCTTGTTTTTCAGCCTTTCATTTATTAGACGGACGAAGGCTCAAAAACTCTCACTGCATATTAAAAAATGGTGTAACTCCGATTATGAGCTGCACCATTTCTTTATTAAGTATTATTTACTGATCGTCGTTCTTCTTTGAGAAGATTTTGTTAAGGACAAAGGTTACAACCATGATAAGACCGATAACGATGAATATACCGAGCATACCGAGTCCCATATAGCTTAAATTTGTAATGAAGTTTGTCGGCTCAAACACGAAGCTGCCGTCTGATACAAGAACAGCGGTCGGGCCGTCTGCGCTGCCGATGATACCGATGGACGATGCGATCAAATTAAGTAATTTAAACATCAGCTTATCCTCCTATCACATAAAGAAGTTGAGAATCAGACCGCCTGCAATAACGGATGCGATCTGTCCCGATACGTTAACGCCCATGGACTGCATGAGAAGGAAGTTCTGAGGATCCTCCTTGAGTCCCAGCTTGTGTACGATTCTGCCTGCCATCGGGAATGCGGAGATACCTGCCGCACCGATCATCGGGTTGATCTTTTCCTTTAAGAAAATGTTGAGGACCTTCGCAAAGATTACGCCGCCTGCGGTATCGAAAATGAATGCAAAGAGACCGAGACCAAGGATGAGAAGCGTCTGCGGTGCGAGGAACTGCTCATAGTGCATCTGGGATGCGATGGTGATTCCAAGGAAGATGGTTATGAGGTTCGCAAGCACCTTCTGTGCGGTTTCGGAGAGCGAATCGAGTACGCCGCACTCACGGATGAGGTTACCGAACATAAGGAAGCCGACGAGCGAAACCGACGAGGGAGCAAAGAGTCCTGCGATTATCGTGATGATGATGGGGACGAGAATACGTGTGGTCTTGCTTACGTTTGCCGGCTGATAGGGCATACGGATCATACGTTCCTTCTTGGTTGTGAGAAGCTTGATAACCGGCGGCTGAATGATCGGTACAAGTGCCATATACGAATATGCGGCAACCATTATAGGACCGACGAACTGCGAGTTAAGCTTCTGTGCAACGACGATAGCTGTCGGACCGTCTGCTGCACCGATTATACCGATTGAAGCAGCGTCCTTGATATCGAAGAAGATCGATGCAAGGCAAAGGGTGAAGAAGATACCGAACTGTGCTGCAGCACCGAAGATCATAAGCTTTGGATTTGAGAGGATCGGGCCGAAGTCGATCATCGCGCCGATACCGATAAAGAGTACAAGCGGGAAGAGCTCGTTTGCGATACCTGCATCGTAGAGGATCGAGAGCGCACCGTGTTCTTCGGCTATATTACCGAGGGCGTCTGTGATCTGTTGGGTTATAGCACCTGAGCCGGGGATGTTTACGATGATTGCACCGAAGCCCATAGGGAGGAGCAGAGTCGGTTCCATTTCTTTCTTGATGGCAAGAAAAATCAGGAGTCCGCCGATGATCCACATAATGAGCATACGGTAGTCAAAGTTTGCAAAGTTTCCGAATAAAACTTCCATTTTGCTGAACCATACCTTTCATTAATTATTAAAAACAAATACCCCACTATTATACACCCAAAACCGGGAAATTGCAAGTGAAAACTACCGATTTTATAATTTTTGTGCATTTTAGATAAAATTAACATTATTACGGAAATAATCGGAAAACTCGGGTGCTATGGAAAATTTTGTTCCTTTTTTGCAAAAAATGCACTTGTGAGGGTTGACACTGCGGTTTTGGTGGTGTATAATATGAAAAAATACAAATTTTTTACTAAGTGAGGAAAGAAACTATGTGGAATGGAAAAATGAAAGCTGTTACATTCAGCTATGATGACGGGGTTGAGCAGGATAAGCGTCTTGTTGCGCTCTTTAACCGTTACGGAATGAAGGCGACATTTAATCTTAACGGTTCGCGCCATATTTCAAATGGTCCCGGATATCCGTGGACATTCAATGGAAATATCACCGTTGCTCGTATGCCGATCGAGGATCTTGCGGGAACATATGTCGGCGGACATGAGATCGCAATGCACGCATACACCCATGCCGATCTTGACAAGCTCTCCGACGAGGTTTGCAAATATGAGATCCTTGCAGACAGGGCAAGACTTACCGACTTTTTCGGAAAAGTTCCCGTCGGACTCGCTTACCCTTGCGGCAGATACAGCGACAGAGTTGTAAACGTGCTTCGTGAAAACGGTGTCAAATATGCGAGAACGGTTATATCCTCACATTCGTTTGATCTGCAGGATGATCTGCTTCGCTTTAACCCGACCTGCTGTGATTCGGATGAGCGTCTGTTTGAGCTTGCAGAGGAGTTTATAAATACCGAGGCGACAAAGCCGATGCTTTTCTACGTCTGGGGACACAGCTATGCGCTTGACCTGGAAGGCCGTTGGGAACGTATGGAGCGTCTTTGCGAGTATCTTTCGGGACGTGACGACATATATTACTGCACGAACGCAGAAGCATTATTATAAGGAGAAAAAACAATGTGGAACGGGAAAATGAAGGCTGTCACGTTCAGCTACGATGACGGAGTTGAGCAGGATAAGCGTATAACTCAAATCCTCAACCGTTACAATCTCAAGGCGACATTTAATCTGAACGGCTCGAGACATATTTCAAATGGTCCGGGTTATCCCTGGGTGTTCAGAAATAAGGTTACCGTCGCACGTATGCCGATTGAGGATCTTGTCGATACATATAAGGGACACGAGATCGCGATGCACGCTTATACACACGCAAAGCTTGATCTTGTTTCGCCTGAGGTTTGCAAATACGAGGTGCTTGCGGACAAAGCAAGACTTACCGACTTTTTTGGAAAAGTTCCCGTTGGGCTTGCATATCCCTGCGGTACATATAACGATACCGTAATCGAGGTGCTTCGTGAAAACGGTGTCAAGTACGCTCGCGGATGCGCTGAAACGCTTTCGTTTGATCTGCCGGAAAATCTGCTTGCTTTCGATGCAACCTGTGAGGATCTTAATCCAAAGATGATGGAGCTTGCAGAAAGGTTTGTCGAGATGAAACCAGACAAGCCGCAGCTTTTCTACATCTACGGTCACGCCTATGCTCACGATTATTATGAAAGCTGGGAAAAGCTTGAGGAATTTTGCAAATTCATCTCGGGACGTGACGATATCTTCTACGGAACAAATGCAGAATGTCTGCTTGATAACTGAAATCATGATGCCGATTCTTAAAATGAGTCGGCAGTTGTTTTTTTTGTGGCACTCTGTGGCACCCGAGTGCGTAGTCATTTACAAATTATTAACACAAAATATATGTTATTGTCTTGATTTTGGCGAAGATGTGGGGTATACTATATACAGAGTTTAGCACTCTGACTGTTTGAGTGCTAAAACAACACCGCAAGCAAGGGCGTGTGCTATAAATAAAGGGAGGTGCGCGTATGCAGGATAAAAACACTGAATTATCCGAGCGCAAAAAGGCGATACTCAAAGCGATAATAGATACGCACATCAACCTTGGTGAACCCGTCGGTTCAAAATATTTAACCCAGTATAAGCAGATCGCATTCTCGTCTGCTACCATCCGTAACGAGATGGCAGAGCTTGAGGATATGGGTTATCTTGAACAGCTTCACACCTCATCGGGCAGAATCCCGTCCGAGCTCGGTTACAGATTTTATGTTGACCAGCTCATGCAGCAGTACCGTATGACTCAGGCGGAGCTTGGCGAGCTTAATAAGCTTCAAACCCTTAAAGCTGCAGAGCTTGACAGAATCCTTGATCGTGCGACAAAGCTGATGAGTATGCTGACGAATTACACGGGTGTTGCGCTCAAACGTGCACCGGCAAGGCAGACCGTCGCAAGGTTCGATGCCATGTATCTTTCGCCGAGAAACTTCATTCTTGTTATGCTGACTGCAAGCGGAAATGTTAAAACGCGTCAGGTACGGCTTGGCTTTGATGTTTCACGCGACACGCTTGAGAGGTTGACGATGGTTCTCAACGACTGCATTGCAGGACTTGATCTTGACGGCATAACTCTTCCCGTGATGCTCGATATGCAAAGACGAGTGCCGGACGGTGAGAGACTTATCAATCCGATAATCAGTGCCATATACGAAACGGTCGGCGAGGTGGATGACGGCGAGCTTATGTTCGACGGTGTAAACAACCTGCTGAATTACCCGGAATATTCGGATATAGACCGTGTACGCGATATGCTTGGTTTATTTGACAGGCAGGACGATCTTCGCGAGGTGCTTTCGCATGACGCGTCCGATCAGACGAACGTGTATATCGGCTCGGAAAACTCGGTTGAGGTGATGAACAATTCATCGCTTATATTCCGTGCGGTCAAGTCGGGAGATAAGGTGATCGGTGCTATAGGTGTTATCGGTCCGAGACGAATGGACTATTCAAAGGTGGTAACGCTTGTCGATTATATGTCAAAAAACATCAGCAGTATGCTCGAACCGAGTGGGCTGCTTGGTATAGAACACTGTCAGGATGAGGAGGATAGCTAATGGCAGACGATAAGAAAAAGGAAATGTCGCCGGAAGAAGCCAAGGAGCAGAAGTGGGAAGAAATTCTCGCCGAAACCGAAGGTGGCTCAACCGACGAGATACAGAAGAAGGACAAAAAACGTGAGGATAAGCATTTGAAGGATGAAAACAAAAAGCTGACTGCAGAGCTTGCCGAAACCAAAGCGGCACTCGAAAAAGCACAGTCGGAGCTTTCGGAGATAAATGACAAGTATCTTCGCTGTGCGGCGGAATATGATAACTTTCGCAGACGCAGTGCAAAGGAGCGAGAGGGTATATATGCAGACGCTTATACCGATGCGCTCTCGGCAATACTTCCGGTCATGGACAATCTGGAGCGTGCCGCGGCTTACAGCGACGGTGCACAGCTTGCGGACGGTATCAAGCTCATTTTCAAGAGCGCAAAGGAATCGTTTGAGAAGATCGGTGTCACAGAATTCGGTGCACCGGGCGAACAGTTCGATCCGCAGAGACACAACGCCATGATGCACATAGA
>JAFTTS010000142.1 GCA_017466685.1 Clostridia bacterium | reverse complement strand
TTGGTGCATCGTCGTACAATTATTTCCATTAATTAGATTCGGTCGATTCGTGAATCGCCCCTACGAGAAAACTAAAATTAATCCCGGGTTTCGGCCCGGGGCATGAGTCCGAGAGGTTCACGTATACCCCTCGGATTTGTGCCCGAGGTCGAAGCGTTCGGTCTCGATGTGATTTGTCACATTATATTTATTTCATGGAGGAATAAAACTTATGGAAATGAAACGCATAGTATCAATGCTGTTGACGGCTTCGCTTTCTTTGTCGGCGTTGCCATTGACAGCGGCGGCATCGAATGCAGGTGCAGAGCCGCCATCCGCTTCCGATGATGTGATCATCCTTGACGAAGGCTGGTCCTCAAACGGCGCTTCACTGACGCTTATTACCGATACCGACGGTGATGGGCTGAAGAATGCAAACGGAGATAATGAGTATGTTCGTGTTGATAACGTTACTCCGAAAATCAACAAGGTTGCAAGCGGTGCTTATACCGATAAAGTGACGCTTCCTGCAGGAAAAACCTATAAATTTACGGTATGGCTCCGTTCAACTCCGGCTTATAAAAACGATACCCTTACAGATAATGTATATAATCTGTTTTTAGGCTATCAATACGGCAACAACCACCTTTTTAAGCTTGGAACAAATAATAAAATAAAGGTGCTTGCAGTCAGCGAGGATGTTGTTGACAGTGCTTCGGGCGAGATCACACTTTCCGATAAGTGGACGAAATACACCTCCGTTTTCACAACGCTTGAGGATGTTCCGTTCCGTGCCGAGAATGTGATACACGGCGGTATAATCTTCCGTGCGGTCGATCCTGCAAGCGATGACGGTACACCGTTTGATATTGACGGTCTCTCGCTTTATGAATCCGAGCTTACCGTTGACGGTTATATGCCCGTTGACGGTGCTGAAAATATACTTGGCGGCTCTATAGTTAATAATTGGGCTACTCATTCGCAGTGGAACAGCGGAGGTGCCAAGCTGACAAATGTATCAGAGAGTCCTTTCTACCGCGCAGATGCAACAACTGCTGACACTACTGTTACATATGCTCCCGAAAACGATGACACGCTCGAGCCGGGTGTATACGAGCTGTCCGGTGATTTCCGTCTCGGCGAGCTTATATACGAGGAATGGCTTAATTCTCCCACAGGCGGTAATGAGGCAAAGCTTACTGCGACTGTTGGCGGCGCGGCTGTTACAACCGATTCGGCAGTCAGCGTTACAACCGATTGGACATCGGCAAAGTTCACTGTTGAAATTAACAGTAACAATGTAAAATTAAGCGACATTAAGTTTGCTCTTGACAAAGCGCGTACACTTGATGTTGACAATGTTAAATTGACAAAGCTCAGCTGTGACGATTATCTGTCACTCGACGGTGGGTTCGTTAAGAAGATCGTTGAGAGCGATGTATTTGATTCATATATAAACATTAAAGACAGCGGTGATAATGGCAAATCGGCAACTTGCGCAGGTTATATAAGCAATGCGCTGACAACTGCTGTTACAAGCGGTGAGGGTACATATGAGCTCAGCTTCTATATCCGCTCCAACGCGGCAACACCTGAGGGCGTCGTTGTTACTCTCGGTACAGAATTTTCGTCTGAATATATTCTTTCAAAGGTTGGTACCTCGAACACTGTAACTGTAACTTCAATTGACGGTGCTGTTAATGCGAGCAAGCTTGTTCTTTCAAATGACTGGCAGAAGTACACGATCAAGTTTACTCTTGACGGCACGGTAAGAAATATCGCCGGCAGAGGTATCAGATTCCATAACCTGAAGAATGCTGACATTGGCGGTCTCACACTTACAAGAACCGATACAGGTGCTGCTATCGTCGGTGCAGCAAACGACGGCGAATGGTACACTGACAAGCTTTACTGCAACAGTGCTTCGATAACCGATATGCCTTGCGAATATTACACCGCAGAGGCAGTGGACGGTATTCATTCCTCGTCGGATGAGATTCTCACGGCAGGTGTTTATGAGTTTGCAGGCAGCTTCCGTGCAGACAGTGCTGCAAAGCTTAACGCTGCTGTAAACGGTGAGACAAGCGAAACGGTTGACGTTGGTACTGCTTGGACATCCGTAAAGCTTACTCTTGATATAAAGAGAAATATTCAGTTAAGCGAAGTCAACTTTGAGCTTGACGGAACTTATGATCTTGATTTCTCCGATATTACGTACACCAAGAAAATGGCGTATGATGATACTTACCTTGATTTTAGTGATGATCCCGTAACAAAGATCGAGGAAAACAACCCTGCTGCAGAGTATACATCCTTTGCAAGAGCGGCAGACGATAATGCTTCAAATTGGTACGGCTTCGGTTACCGCGGTGATGCACTTACAACTGCTCTCACAAACGGTGTCGGCGGTACATATGAGCTTTCCTTCTGGGCAAGAAGCTCGACTGAGAATGTTGACAGAATGTCTCTTACTCTCGGTACAGAGTATTCATCCGAATATCTTATCAGTAAGGTTGGCACATCGAATACAGTTATCGTTAATTCGGTTGACGGCACTCTTTCGACCGAAAGAAACGGAGATCTCCAGCTTTCAACCGAGTGGCAGAAGTACACTATCAACTTCACACTTGACGGCGAACCCAAGAATACCCTTGATACAAGAGGTATCAGATTCCATTTCCTTAATAACCCCGTTGATATTGCAGCTCTCACGTTGAATAGAGTTGATGCAGGCAATGAGGCGGTTATCATTGACGGTAATGACGGCGGCGAATGGTACACTGACAGTCTTTATATCGATACTGCAACTATTTCCACCTCGTATTCCGTATATTACCGTGCAGAGAACGTTACCGGCATTAAGCCCGGCTCTGACGAAATTCTTCCTATTGGTGTATACAGTGTCAGCGGAAGCTTCCGTTCGGACAGCGACACATCGCTCACTGTTAGCGCAGGTGACTATACAAGTGATGCTATAGATGTTACCGAAGGTTGGACGCAGGGAACACTCACACTTGCAGTCAAGAAGCAGATTCCCAAGAGTGATATCAGATTCACGCTCGGCGGCAAGCAGGACCTTGACTTCTCCGATATCAGCTTCACCAAGATTCTCGATTACAATACTGATTATACCGATCTTGATGATAATCCCGTTGTAAAGATCGACGAGGGTAATTCGTTTGATTCGTATATCAGCGTTGAGAGAGCCGCAGACGATAATGCTTCAAATTGGTACGGCTTCGGCTATCGCGGTGTGGCACTGACAACTGCTCTCACAAACGGTGTCGGCGGTACATATGAGCTTTCGTTCTGGGCAAGAAGCTCGACAGAGAATGTTGACAGAATCTCTCTTACTCTCGGAACAGAGTATTCATCCGAATATCATCTCAGTAAGGTTGGTACAAAGGATACTGTTACTGTTAATTCGATTGACGGTACTCTTGCAACCGGAGCCGGAAACGGAGATCTCCAGCTTTCGACCGAATGGCAGAAGTACACGATCAACTTCACGCTTGACGGTGAACCCAAGAATACCCTTGATACAAGAGGTATCAGATTCCATTTCCTTAATAACCCCGTTGATATTGCAGCTCTCACATTGAATAGAGTTGATGCAGGCAACGAGGCGGTTATCATTGACGCAAGCGATGACGGCGAATGGTACACTGACAGTCTTTATATCGATACTGCAAAATTTGCCGAATCGCCTTCCGCATATTATAGCGCAGAGGATGTTACAGGCATCAAGTCCGGCTCGGATGATGTCATCCCGATGGGCATTTATACTGTGACAGGTAAATTCCGTGCAGATTCAGACACTATCCTTTCTGTTTACGCAAACGGTGAAGGCGGAGAGGGCGTTGAAATCTCCGAGATTTGGCAGGAGGTAACGCTCACTGTCCGTCTTAAGAGAGCAACGATGCGCTCCGATATCGAGTTCATGCTCGGTGATAAGTGTACGCT
>JAFTTS010000141.1 GCA_017466685.1 Clostridia bacterium | reverse complement strand
TCGTTGTCCCCGGAAGTGCTGTCAGTCTCGAGATAACCGATAAACCGACGCTTGCCGCAGTTGATGCTGCTGCACGTAATGACGGGATGATTTTTCTCGTTCCGCAGGCAAAGCAGGGCACGGATATGACTCCCAACCGTGTCGGTACTCTCGGAAAGATCAAGCAGAACATAAAGATCACAGACGGTTCACGCCGTATCATCGTTGAGGGTATCACCCGTGCGACTGTTCAGGAATATGCCAAGCACGGAAAATATGAAATGGCACGCCTTCTCATCAGATGGTGTCAGCTTGCGGATAACGGCGGACTCAAGGGTGAGGCACTTGTTCGCGAAGCACAGAGTGCGGCAAAAAAGCTTGCGGATCTCATTCCGAAGCTCCCTGCAGAGCCGAGCGCGGCTATTATGGGAATGTCGTCTCCCGACCAGATTTCAAACTATATCGCTGCTCATCTGCTTGTGCGTTACAGTGACAAAATTGAGGTTCTCAACATTTTTGAACCTATGGCACGTGTTGAAGAGGTGATACGCCTGCTTTACGAGGAGATGCAGCTGCTCCGCGTTGAGATGCAGATACAGCATACCGTCGGCGAGCGTATGAACCGCAAGCACCGTGAGGCGATACTGAGTGAACAGTTAAGTGTTATCAAAGAGGAGCTTGGAATGGACGACACTCCCGAGCTGACTCGTTACCGCGAAAGGATAAACGCTCTTGATGCTTCCGATGAAGTTAAGGACAAGCTTAATGAGGAATATGAGCGTCTTACAAAGATGCAGTTCGGCTCGGCAGAGGGAAGTGTTATCAGAAATTATCTCGATTCCTGTCTCGCGCTTCCGTGGACAAAGACTACCAAAGACCGCACCGATCTTGTGCGTGCAAGAAAGATACTTGACGACGATCATGACGGTATTGAAAACGTTAAGGACCGTATAATCGAATATCTTGCAGTCAAGCAGCTTACCGAGGATGCAGGCGGACAGATACTCTGCCTTGTCGGTGCGCCCGGTGTCGGTAAAACGTCAATAGGCTCATCGATTGCACGTGCGCTCGGACGCAAATATGTACGTGTTTCTCTCGGCGGCGTGCGTGATGAAGCCGAGATACGCGGTCACCGTAAGACCTATATCGGTGCTATGCCGGGACGTATCATCGAAGCGATCAAGCGTGCAAAAACCAAGAATCCCGTTATCCTGCTCGACGAGATCGACAAGATGACACATAACAACATAAACGGTGATCCTGCCTCTGCAATGCTTGAGGTGCTCGATCCAGAACAGAACAAGAATTTCCGTGATCATTTCATCGAGCTTCCGTACGATCTTTCGCAGTGTATTTTTATCGCAACGGCTAATACGCTCGACACTGTGCCGCGTCCGCTTCTTGACCGTATGGAGGTTATCGAAATGAAAACCTACACACGCGAGGAAAAGCTGGCGATCGCGAAGAATCATATGCTCAAAAAACAGATGAAAAAATGCGGTATCAGCGGACGTAATTTAAAGGTGACGGACGACGCGATATATACGATCATCGACCGCTATACACGTGAGGCAGGCGTCAGAAACTTAGAGCGTGAGCTTGGTGCGATCTGCCGCAAATGTGCGAAGAAACTGGTTGACTCACCCGAAACGAAAAAGATCACAGTTAAATCCGAGGATCTTAAGGATTATCTCGGTGCGCCAAAGGTCATGCCCGACCGTATTGCCGAGCGTGATGAGGTTGGTACTGTCAATGGTCTTGCATATACACAGACGGGCGGTGATATGCTCCGTATTGAAGCGGCTGTTTTCGAGGGAAGCGGAAAGCTTGAACTCACAGGTTCGCTCGGTGACGTTATGAAGGAGTCTGCAAGAATTGCGGTCAGCTTTGTTCGCTCACGTGCAAATGAGCTTGGTATCGATCCCGATTTTTATAAGAACAAAGACATACATATTCACGTTCCCGAGGGTGCTGTTCCCAAGGACGGACCGAGTGCAGGCGTTACACTTGTTACGGTTATCGCGAGTGCACTTTCGGAAAAACCTGTACGCCGTGATATTGCAATGACGGGTGAAGTAACTCTCCGCGGAAATGTACTTGCAATCGGCGGACTGCGTGAAAAAACACTTGCGGCTTATGCGGCAGGCGTTAAGACCGTGCTTATACCCGATGACAACTTCGCCGATCTTGAAAGCTGTGCGGATGTTGTTCGCGATAATATTGAATTTATCCGCGTTAAGACTGCGGACGAGGTGCTTGAGAGGGCACTTGTGAGATAACTTGAAAGGAGTACCGTTATGGCTCTTAATTTAAACAATACCGAGCTTGTTATGACCGCAGGACTGCAGAGTCAGTTTCCGACGGACGGTCTTTTGCAGATCGCACTTTCGGGACGCTCAAACGTCGGCAAAAGTTCGCTTCTCAATAAGCTTGTCGGCAGAAAAAGCCTTGCACGTGTGTCAGGCTCGCCCGGTAAAACGATAACGATAAACTTTTACCGTGTCGATAAGAAATTCTATATAGTTGACCTGCCCGGATACGGCTTTGCAAAGCGTGCACCTGCCGATAAAGCGAAATGGTCAAAGCTCACCGACTCCTATTTCACATCGGGAACGATGACCGCCGTTGCACAGCTTATCGACTTAAAGGTCGGCCCGACTGCTGACGACGAAATGATGCTTGACTTCATGAATCAGTCGGACATTCCGTACATCATCATTGCAACCAAGGCGGACAAGCTTAATGTTACAAACCGCAAGGCGGCACTGGAAGAGCTTCGTGCAAATCCGCTTGTACGTGAGGGCTGTGAGATAATTCCGTTTTCCGCGCTTGACGGTACGGGCAAGGATGAGGCTATGCGTGCCATTCTCGCTCTTTTGGAGGCTGCGAAATGATAAAAACCCTTATGGGAGACGGAGATATCAGATACAAGATATTAATGCTCCTGCAAACTCTCATCATCGTGCTCATTGCGCTCACGGTTCACGAGGTTGCTCATGGATGGACTGCAAAAAAGCTTGGTGATGACACTGCAGAAAAACAGGGACGCCTTTCGTTGAATCCCCTCAAGCATCTTGATCCGTTCGGTTTTCTCTCGATGTTGCTTTTCGGGTTCGGTTGGGCAAATCCTGTTCCGATACGTGCCGGAAAATTCAAGCATCCGAAGCTCGGTATGGCAGTTTCCGCGTTGGCAGGTCCTGTGGCGAATCTTTTGCTTGCCGTCTTTGCATGGCTTATTGTTGAGATAATTATAAAGCTTGTTCCGATGGATGTTTATCTGGCATATGCAGGCTATACAAGTGCGACAGAGGAAATAGCTTTTGCTGTTAATATGCTGACTGTATCAACCGAATTTTTTGCTACCTTCCATTATCTGAATCTCTCGCTTGCGGTTTTCAATTTCATTCCCGTACCGCCGCTTGACGGTTCACGTGTGCTCTATTCATTCCTGCCTGATAAGCTTTATTTCGGTGTTATGAAATATGAGCAGATCATATCTATGGTACTTATTGTTCTGCTTGTTACCGATATACTCGACAATCCGCTCGTTTGGATAGTGGAAAAAGTATCTGAGGGTATCAGATTTATTATCCCGATAATTTAAACTTTACGAAAGATGAGACGCTATGGAAAATATTACATACAAGCTTGAAGCGTTCGAGGGACCTCTCGACCTGCTTTTAAAGCTGATTGACAAAAATAAAGTTCAAATAACCGATATTCCCATTGCGCTCATTTTCGAGCAGTATATGGAATATATCGACCTCATGCAGAAAATGGACATGGAGGTCGCAGGCGAATTTATCGTTATGGCGAGTGAGCTGATGCTTATAAAAAGCAAGATGCTCCTGCCAAAGCCCGAGGACGAGGAGGAAGATCCGCGTGCCAAGCTTGCCGCGATGCTGCTTGAATATCAGAGAATGAAACAGGCGGCAGGTTACCTTTCCGAACAGTTCGGAC
>JAFTTS010000007.1 GCA_017466685.1 Clostridia bacterium | reverse complement strand
GTGTTTGCTTCTGCGAGACGGTGCAACACAGCAGTATACCGCAGAGCAGTGCGGCTTCGGGGACGCAAGCAACTTGATACGTGCCTTCCGCCGACATTACGGAACAACACCGGGAAAATACATAAGAGAATATTAAAAATGCAAAGGGAGCTGCCTGCACTTTCGCAAACAGCCCCCGATTTTTATTTCCACTTATATCCGCTTGCAAGCAGAGTTACGCAGTCCGAGCCGACACTGAGCAGTCCGCCCTCAAGCGTACCGATCCTCTCACTGCCGTCATCAAGCAGCAGCTTGCAGTCACAGGGTTTGATCGCCGTCATAAACGGTATGTGTCCTGCCATAACAGCAAGCTCACCCTCAATTCCCCGAACATCGAGCTTGACCGCCTCGCCGTCAAACATATCTCCGTCGGGAGTGGATATTTTAAGCTTGAATGTGTTCATGATACGTCACCGTCAAGCGTTAGCCTTAGCCTTGGCAACCGCCTCATCGATGCTTCCGACATAGAGGAACGCCGATTCGGGCAGGTCGTCATGCTTACCGTCGATGATCTCGGCAAAACCGCGTACCGTTTCGGAAAGCGGAACATATTTGCCCTCGAAGCCGTTGAACTTTTCAGCAACGGAGAACGGCTGTGACAGGAAACGCTGAATCTTACGTGCTCTTGCAACAAGCAGCTTGTCATCATCCGAAAGCTCGTCCATACCCATGATCGCGATAATATCCATCAGCTCCTTGTAACGCTGAAGAATACGCTGAACCTCACGTGCCACGCGATAATGCTCCTCTCCGACCACATCTGCCGAAAGAATACGGCTGGTCGATTCAAGCGGATCAACCGCAGGATAAATACCCTGCGAAGCGATCGAACGCGAAAGAACCGTGGTCGCGTCAAGATGAGCGAACGTAGTCGCAGGTGCAGGGTCGGTCAAGTCATCGGCAGGAACGTAAACTGCCTGGATGGATGTGATCGAACCGCGCTTTGTCGAGGTGATACGCTCCTGGAGCGCACCCATTTCGGTTGCAAGCGTCGGCTGATAACCAACCGCAGACGGCATACGTCCGAGAAGCGCGGAAACCTCACTTCCTGCCTGGGTAAATCTGAAAATATTGTCGATAAACAGAAGCACATCCTGTCCCTCTGTGTCGCGGAAATATTCAGCCATCGTAAGTCCCGAAAGCGCAACTCTCATTCTCGCTCCGGGCGGCTCGTTCATCTGACCGTAAACGAGAGCTGTCTTGTCGATAACCTCAGACTGTATCATTTCATTGTAAAGGTCATTACCCTCACGTGTACGCTCACCGACACCGGTGAACACGGAAAGACCGCCGTGCTCCTTTGCGATATTGTTGATAAGCTCCATGATAAGGACAGTCTTACCAACACCAGCACCGCCGAAAAGACCGATTTTACCGCCCTTTGAGAAGGGACAGATAAGGTCAACGACCTTGATACCGGTTTCAAGTATCTCGGTTGAGGTTGAAAGCTCCTCATAGTCTGGCGAGGGACGGTGAATATTCCATCTCTCAACTCCCTCGGGATCGGGTTTATTGTCAACCGCATTACCGAGGACATTGAAAATACGTCCCAGCGTCTCTTTACCGACGGGAACACTTATCGCATGACCTGTATCGGTAACGGTAACACCTCTCTGAAGTCCGTCCGTCGATGCCATAGCGATACAGCGTGCGGTATTGTCACCGATATGCTGTGCCACCTCAACGGTAAGTGTACGCTCACCGATAGGCATAGTCAACGCATTATATATAGCCGGCAGTCCGCCGTCATCAAATCGCACGTCAACGACAGGTCCCATAACCTGCGCAACAATGCCGGTATGTGTGTTTGCCAAAGGTATCACTTCCTTTAATAATTATTGTTCGCCTGCACCTGCAACGATCTCGGTGATTTCCTGCGTGATCGCACCCTGACGTGCACGGTTATACTGAAGCTGCAGGCTGTCTATCATCGCACCTGCGTTCTTGCCTGCACTGTCCATCGCCATACGACGTGCCGCAACCTCCGATGCAAAGCTCTCGCGTATCGCGCCGACGAGCATACCCGAAACGTATTCGGGCATAACCGCATCAAGGACAGTCATTTCATCCGGCTCAAATATCATACCCGATGAGCTTGTCCCCTCGCTTCTCTCAAGCGGCAGAACCCAGGTCACCTTCGCATCCTGCGTCATCATTGAAATATATTCGGTTGAAATAATACCGAGCCTGTCATATTCTCCTGCCGCGAAATCGGCACAAAGTGACTTTGCTAAAGTATAAGCTTCACTCGCCGTATAACGCTCCGAGGAATTTATCACAGCACCGTACTTTTCACACGCACGCTTTCCTATCGGAATAAACTGCGCACCCTTATAAGTCGCCGCGAGACGAAAAACATTGGCGTTATATCCGCCGGCAAGTCCGCGGTCACCTGCTATAACGATAAGCCGTGTACGCGAAATATCCTCACTGCGAAGCTGCATATACGGACTTTTTGCACAGTCGCCGCCGCATGACAGCTCATTCACAAATCCGCGAAGTGCCGCCGTATATTCACGTCCCTTTTTCATGGCATCATTGGCACGGCGTATCTTCGAGGCGGCAACAAGTCCCATCGCCTTCGTTAAATGGAGAGTTGAATCGACGCTTTTTATCCTCGTTCGCAGGGCTTTAATATCTGCTCCCACGATTAATTACCTCTTACTTCGTTAAGATCGGTGCGAAGACGGTTGAGCTCATTGAGTGCAGTCTCAAGCTCGTCTATGTCCTCTTTCTCCCACGAACCCTTTTCAAAACGTGTGAGCAGATCATTGTACTTCGCTTCGAGCAGCTCATAAAGTGCACTCTCCCAAACGCTTACGTTCTTAACGGCAACATTATCGAGAAAACCGTGAATAACCGCGTAAACGATCGCAACCTGACATCCGACACGTACAGGCGCATTTCTTCCCTGCTTTAAGACCTCAACGATACGCTCACCGAGCGCAAGTCTTGCCTTTGTATCGGCATCGAGATCGCTTCCGAACTGCGCGAACGATTTAAGTTCAAGATACTGCGAATAAAGCAGCTTTAATTCACCCGAAACCTTCTTCATCGGTTTTAACTGCGCCGAACCGCCAACTCGGCTGACCGAGATACCGGGATTTATCGCAGGCATAACGCCCGAATGGAAAAGCTCGGTTTCAAGGAAGATCTGACCGTCCGTTATCGAAATTACGTTGGTCGGGATATACGCCGAAACGTCACCTGCCTGTGTTTCGATAAGCGGAAGTGCAGTAATCGAACCGCCGCCGTATTCGGGAGCAACACAAGCCGCACGTTCAAGCAAACGTGAATGGAGATAGAATACGTCACCGGGATATGCTTCTCTGCCCGGGGGACGACGAATAAGCAGTGACAGTGCACGGTATGCAACCGCGTGCTTTGAAAGATCGTCGTAAATGATAAGCACGTCCTTACCCTGCTCACGGAAATATTCCGCCATAGCACAGCCCGAATAGGGTGCAATATATTGAAGCGGTGCAGTTTCCGAAGCGGACGCCGCAACGATGATGGTATAGTCCATCGCGCCGTGACGTGTAAGCTCGTTTGCGATCTGTACAACCGATGTATTCTTCTGACCGATCGCAACGTAGATACAGAGAACATCCTGCCCACGCTGGTTGATAATAGTATCAATGGCGATCTCGGTTTTACCCGTCTGACGGTCGCCGATTATAAGCTCACGCTGACCTCTGCCGATCGGTATCATCGAGTCGATGGCCTTGATACCAGTCTGAAGCGGCACGGAAACACTCTTGCGTTCAATTATACCGGGAGCTTCAGATTCAATCGGACGTGTCTCTGTATATTCGATCGCACCCTTTCCGTCAATCGGCTGACCGAGCGCGTCAACAACTCGTCCGAGCATCGCTTCACCGACCGGCACGGAAAGCACACGTCCCGTACGCTTAACGGTCGAGCCCTCACGAATACTGTTCTCGTTTGAGAGAAGCGCGACAGAAACGGTTTCGTTTTCAAGATTCTGCGCCATACCGAAGCTGCCGTCGTCAAATTCAAGCAGCTCGTTTGCCATACAGTTTTTAAGTCCGTACACGCGAGCGATACCGTCACCGACCAGCACAACACTGCCCGTTTCGGTCATCTCGATGCGCGACTTATAATTTTTTATCTGATCTTTAATTATATTTCCGATCTCATCGGGACGAAGATTCATTGTTGATATTCCTTTCTGTAAGAATATTCAAGGTTTCCCTCAGTTTCCGATAGCTCCGCCAAGCTCGGCAAGCTTTGTTTTCAGGCTGCCGTCCATAATATTGCCGTCAACTCTTATAACAACACCGCCGAGAATGCTCTCGTCAACACTGCATATAAGCTCAACACGGCGTGAAAGCTTTGCTTCAAGCTTACTTTTAAGAGCTTCCTTTTCAGCATCGGTAAGAGCCAGAGCGCTTGTAACATTCGCCGTGGCAATACCGTCCGCAGCCTCATAAAGCTTCATATATTCATCGATACATTCAGCGAGCTCACGAATGTGTCCCCTCTCGCATATCAGCTTCACAAACGACACCGCATATTCGTGCAAAGCCTCGCCAAACGCCTTGTCGATAACCTCACAGCGCTCGTCAAGCGGTATACTCGGAGAAGCTAAAAGCTCGATATATTCGGGATATTCGAGGATAAGTGCCTTAACGGTCTTAACCGAATCGGCAACCTCTTTTTTAACATTTTCTTCTGCGGCAAGCGTAAAAAGTGCCGCCGCGTATTCTTCGCTCACACGTGTCATTTCGCGTCACCGATTTCTTCTATAAACGAATCAATAAGCTCACGGTGAGTGTCAGCGTTAACCTCTTTACCGATAAGCTTTTCGGCAAGAAGCGTTGAAACCTCTGCGATCTCACGCTTAATGTCGGATTCAGCCTTCTTTTTGTCAAGTAAGATCTGACTCTCTGCCGCACGGACAATTCCGTCT
Source organism: Clostridia bacterium (assembly GCA_017466685.1). Classification (GTDB taxonomy): domain Bacteria; phylum Bacillota; class Clostridia; order Oscillospirales; family CAG-272; genus Flemingiibacterium. The sequence continues at coordinate 11,821 of JAFTTS010000007.1, read as the reverse complement.
GCACGAGCATTAGCCTCGGCGATGATACGCTCACCGTGACGCTTTGCCTCGTCGGCCGCACTCTTTCGCATTTCACTTGCCTCTTTTTCGGCGTGAGAAAGCTTTTCTTCATATTCCGCCTTACTTGCAAGTGCACTGCGTTTTGCCTCGTCTGCGGCAGCATAGTCACCGTTTATCTCGGCACGACGCTTTTCAAGAACCTCGGTAACCGGCTTATAGAGGAACTTTTTCATAAGAAGAAACAGTATAAGCAGGTTTGCAAGCGAGATCAATATATTCCATAAATTGATCGAAATAATATCAAGCGATTGCATAATAGTTACCCTTCAATCAAAGAGTTTTTGCCCATTCCATTGCACTCTTGAGAATACCAACCATCGTGTTTGGAGCAACGAAGATGAGAAGGATCGCGATAACCAGCGAGTAAATACCGGTCGTTTCCGCAATAGCACAACCCATGATCATAGTCGAGGTTACAGCACCCTTTGATTCGGGCTGACGTCCGATTGCTTCACAAGCCTTGGAAACGGCAGTACCTTCACCGACACCGGGACCGATAGCACCAATACCCATACAAATACCTGCACCAAGTGCACACGCTGCCAAAATCAAACCAATTGCGAGTTCCATAATAATATACCTCCAAAAATTTTATATGTTTTTAAATTTTTACTTAAATTATTTTCCTGCCGCCAGCTTTGCTTTTTTACGGCGCATTCTTTCTTCATATTCATCGGCAGGGAATGCACCCGAAATATTAAGCATCGTAAGCATTGCAAAAATATAAGCCTGCATACATCCGCTGAATATATCAAAGTAAACCGACAGTATCGCCGGCAAACCGACACGAAGAAACGGAATGTCACCGAGGATTCCCGGAAGCCATCCGAGAACGAGTGATGACAGATTCTGCAGTGCAAACGAAATAAGCACCGCAATAACCGAGCCCGAAAGCACGTTTCCGTAATGACGGAATGCCATCGAAACGGGAGTTGCAACCTCACCGAGGATATTGAGCGGAGTCATAACAAATATCGGCTCCGTGAAGCCTTTAAGGTAACCGAGAAGTCCGCCCTTGAGCTTATAGTATGTGATAAGAATGAATACAAGTATCGCCCATCCTGCAACGATGTTGATATCCGAGGTCGGAGGGTAAAGACCAACCAGCGTCAAAAGGCTTGAAAATGCGGATATTGCAAGTATCGCTCCGATGAACGGTGCGTAACCAGAGAAGAATTCACCCATCGAGCCGTCAACAAGTCCTTTGGTTTTTTCGACTATCCATTCTGCCAGATGCTGACGTTTGCTCGGTTCTCTGACCGAAAGTCCGTGAGTCAGATAGAGACATAAACCGAGCACCGTAATTATAACAAACACGGAATTGACCTGTGCCTCGGTTATCTGCAAGGGCTGGATCGGCATCGGGAGAGTGAAATATATCATCGCACCTGTGATCTCAATACCCTCGCTTGCCGGCTTCAGGAGAATGTTAAGCACCATTCCGCAAACGAGCGGCAGTATCATCATCAGGATATAGACAATATCAAGCACGCGAAAACGCAGATCTTTTTCTTTTTTCATTAAGGATTTTCACCATCCTTTCCCTCCATCTGTTTATTAAAGAACGGACGGAGCATAACAGCAATACGCGGAAAGAGGAACGGAATGATCACTGCGATCACGTTAAAGATACCGACAAGGTAACCGATTGCGGCAACAGCGAGCTGCATAAACCAGCGAAGGCTCTGCGAAAGCTTCACAAGGTTACGTGCATCCTTTTCTTCCTTTCCGAGAGCCGCCTGAACGGTAAGTCCCATAAGGAAGAAATTAAGCACCGCCGTGAAACCGCCGAGCAGATTGCCAAAGAGAACAGTATGGTCCCACCATCCTCCGATAAGGAATACCGCCTCCATAACCGCGGAAAAGATAATAACCCAAACGGCGATATAAACTGTTTCGCGCCGTACGGTCGGATCAATTTTTTTCATAGGTATAAAAATCCGACACCTCCGTTCTATCATGGTAAAGTGAAAAACTAATCTATTTCACATTATATCATAAATTTTCCATCAGTTCAAGTATTTATGCAGATTTTTTACAAAATAACTTTCGCTTTTTTTGGGCAGGGTTTATGAGAATGACGAAAAAGCTTGACAAATCGGTTTGCTGTATGGTATCATTAATTTAATAATCAACCTTACGGAGGTATTGTTTTTATGAAAATAAAATTTTTAAGCACACTTATGCTTGCAGTGCTTATGCTGTCACTTTTTGCGTCCTGCTCGGGCGATAAGACCAGCGATGAAGAGGACACCGCGATAAGAGCCGCTTTTGACGAGGCTTACACTGTTGCAACCCTGTTTTCCGGTTACGCCGCTAACGTATATGCCGACGGCAGCATAGAGGTTGAGTATGACAGCGAATACTCCCCGACATTGCAGTATGACCGTTTTTCGCTCTGCAGCACGATGAGTGAGCTTTCAGAGATGGTTGAGCTTTATTTCTCCGACGAAATAGGTGAAACGCTTATGGCAACCGAAGCAAGACCGGGCGCACCTCTCTATCTTGAAAAGGACGGCGTGCTCTACCGTTTCGGCGGATTTGTCTCTCTTTATGCCGTTGATACGGAATATATTGAGATCGTTTCCGTCACCAAGGAATCGGATGATAAATTCACGGTTTCCGTCAAGGCAGAGTACCCCGATTTTTACGGCGAGGAGCTTGCAACCGTGACACATGATTACACCTGTGAGAAAATCGACGGCGTTTATAAATTCACCGGCGAATTTCCGTTGCTTGCCGATATCGCCATTGACGAAATGCTCGATGACCGTATGCTGCTCCCTCTCGGTTAAGGGAAATGTAAATAAATTGTAACTATATAAAAGCCGTCCTTGAACTTACCGTTTGAGGGCGGTATAATAATTTAAGTACTTGACAAAAAGGAGGAAAAGACGAATGCTTAAAAAGTTTTTTTCGTACTATAAGCCGCATACCCGTATCTTTATTCTTGATATGCTGGCATCACTGATCGTTGCGCTCATCGGTATTCTTTACCCGATGCTGACACGTACAATGCTCAACGATTTTATACCGAATGAGAAATATCGGATGATAGTCATTTTCGGACTGGCGCTTTTGCTTTTGTATGCCGTCCGTATGCTGCTGAATTATTTTATACAGTATTACGGTCACGTCATGGGCGTCCGTATGCAGGCACAGATGCGCTCGGAAATGTTCGCTCACCTTGAAAAGCTTCCGTACAGCTACTATGATAATCACGAAACGGGAAAGATCATGTCACGCATGACGAGTGACTTAATGGAGATAAGTGAGCTTGCACATCACGGTCCCGAAAATATACTCATTTCGAGCGTGTCCGTCGTCACAGCGTTCATTTATCTTGCATCGATCAACATATGGCTGACGCTTATCATCTTCGTGGCAGTGCCGTTTCTTCTGATAATAGCAACCGTACTCAGAGGAAAGATGCGTGCAGCGTTTCTTGAGAGCCGTCAGTCGGTTGCGGTCATTAACGCTTCGCTTGAAAGCTCGATATCGGGTATTCGCGTCACCAAGGCGTTCACCAATGCAGAGCGTGAGCAGGAGAAGTTTGAGGAGGGCAACGGTGAATTTGTCGAGGCGCGTCGTAAGGCATATAAGGCGATGGGACAGTTCCATTCGTCAACCTCATTTATAACCGATATTTTCAATGTTATCGTACTCATCGCAGGCGGTCTGTTCTATTATTCGGGAAAGATAGACTTTGCCGATTACACAACCTTCGTGGTCTCTGTCGGCGTTTTTATAACACCCGTTATGACGATGATAAACTTCATGGAGCAGTATCAGAACGGCGTCACGGGCTTTGAGAGATTTCTTGAGATAATAAACGCCGAACCGGAAATCGATGCGCCCGATGCGGTTGATATCGGCAGAGCTGAGGGTAAGATCGAATTTAAGAATGTCACCTACGCATACGACGGTGAGCATAATGTTTTAAACAACGTGAGCCTTTCGATCGAAAAAGGAAAAACGTTCGCACTCGTCGGACCGTCGGGCGGAGGAAAGACGACCATCTGCCATCTGATACCGCATTTTTATAATATCGAATCGGGCGAGATACTCATCGACGGACGTGATATACATAAAATCACCGCAGAGTCACTTCGCCGCAACATCGGAATCGTACAACAGGACATTTACCTTTTCAATGCGTCCATCCGCGAGAACATCCTCTACGGCAGACTTGATGCAACCGAAGAGGAAGTGATCGAAGCGGCAAAGCGTGCGAACATACACGAATGGATAATGACGCTTGATGAGGGATATGAAACGATCATCGGCGAGCGAGGTGTACGTCTTTCGGGCGGACAGAAGCAGCGTCTGTCAATCGCACGTGTATTCCTCAAAAACCCGGCAATACTCATTCTCGACGAAGCGACAAGTGCGCTTGGCAACACAACCGAGATCATGATCCAGCAATCCCTCGACGAGCTCTGCCGCGGACGCACGACCATAGTTGTTGCACACCGTCTTTCGACGATCAAAAATGCGGACGAGATCGCAGTCATTTCCGAAGGCGAGATCATCGAGCAAGGAACTCACGACGAGCTTGTTGCACTCGGTGGTATGTACGCAAAGCTCCACTCGGGGCAGTTCAGAGAGAAGATATAAAAAACAGTGCGAGTGGGTTTCTGTTCCTCCACCGCGCAGACTTGACAACATGAGCCTTAAATGGTATAATTTACACATCAACTGATCATACGAAGGGAGAAAAATCACAGTGAGACAATGCAATCAGACTCTGCGAAACATCGCGGACGCATCTGCACTGAAGCAATCGGTTATACCGGTCTTCGTTTGCGACGACGAGCTGCTTGTTGCATCCAAAAGCATCGGCGCAAAGAAAAACTTCAGCCGTCCTGCCGTCAACGGTAATATCGCAAATCATATACCGGACGATGCCGTCAGCAGAATTTCCGACGGTGATACTCTCCCCTTCTGTACTCAGTTCAAATCGACCACCGCACAATCGTACGCAATAATAACGCAAGGCACAGTAAACGGCGAAAATTACCGTGCACTTGTCATCGAACCGCAGATCGTATTCCTGCGTACTCACGATGCATGGTATATAAGCTGTGCATTCAGCAACCTCGAAAAAACCGTCAACGATCTGATAAACAGTAAGGCTGTTCCGATATCAAGGCTCGAGCTTTGCTGTTTGCGCATATCGAGACTGTGTGCTTTTTCAAATCAGCGTTTACTGCCTGTAGAAACCGATATCGCGCAAGGTCTGCTTGATATCATGGAAGAATGTACCTCCACTTTAATCAACATAGGCGGTCATGCAGAATTTCACGTTAAACCTCAGACAATATTTTCAACCTACTGCAGCAAAAAACATATATACATACTGACTTCAGCCATTCTCGTTGCGGCAATACCCATATCACATGAGGGAAACATTGACATCTATTTAGATATCGACCAAAAGAATGATCGCGTTAAAATCAGACACACGATCACTCTTGCCGAGGATTACCGCGAAGGAATAAACAGCATCGACGATTTCATAAAACGTGTTCCGCACCTGAGTCTTGAGCTTGCAGCCCTCAAGGATATGGCAGAGCAATGCCGCATCGCTTTTGACTGTTACAGCGAAAACGGTACTCTCACGGTATTTTATGAAATATACGCACAAAGAACCGACATTGTCGTTTTCAATGCACCCATCGACGAAGGCAGCGAAATGCGTTACCTTTCACGCCTTTTCGAATATTTTTACAATGTGTCAGAGCTCGACGATGCAAGCTGACATTACATACAAAAATCACACGACAAGAGAAAATATCAAGCCGTGTGATTTATTATTTCATTCGGACAAAGCACAGTTTATTGTAAGAGCTTTTTCACCAAAACGCCAATCGAATCGCAGGACTCAAGAAAATCGCATATCCGCTCAACATTGTCCGTGTCGTATTCAATCTCTTTTGAATAATCCTTTGCAGACAATGTAAGCTCACCGTCCATCGATGCGATCATTATAAGTGACACAGCGGTAAATTTGAGACACAGCTCCTCACCAAGCTCGAAATAATAACGAAAAACAAAATACGCCGCCAAATTTTTAAGCCGCACATCCGAAACACTAACCGGATTTACCGAAAAACGGCTCGGGAAGTTCTTATCAAGAACCTCAAGCGACGAATAAAGTGCACGAAGCCTGTTATATAATTCCGAGTCGGAAGTGTCCCCGCCGAGAAGCTCCGAAAGCCGCTCACCAAGTGTACCGTCCCCACTCATAAGACGGTCAATGATAAACATCTGCCGCTCAAGTTTACGCTTCTCCGTATCCGTCAGCACATAACCGTCGTCCTCGAATAAAAATCCGAGCGGAGTGTCAAGCCAGAGTCTAGCCGCCTCGGGACAGCAAAGTCCAACTCCGACCTCACATAAATTCTCATCCGTCACATAAAACCTCGGATGCTCACGGCAGATATCACAGAGCGAATCCTCACCAAGTTTTATTATTAATTCACAGAGATTGTCCTCACGCAAAAACGGACACCTTGCACCCTCTCGACAAAGCAACATTCCGTCCTCGCCAACGCTTAAATTCCCTCGAACATATTCACCGTCGTCACCGTCAAGCTCGGCATAATAATCCGCCGTGTCCGCATCAACATATATCTCCCAACCGGCACAGCAGGTATCGTTACATTCGCTCGCTATACACTTAAAGCTGTCAAAAAAATTCGGCTTGACCGTCACTCTCCTCACCCCTTTTTTAAGTATCACAGCTCCATTATACTATAATCTGACGGTAAAATCAATATATGAAGATGAAGTTTTGCCGCACGACTTGACATTGACACATTTTTACAGTATAATATATATGTTATAATTGTCATAGAGGGAGAAAAGCCTCACGTACGAGGCAGGAAAAAGAATATGCTTATTGTTAAAACCCACCCGCTTCATAAATTCGAAGATGAAAAATTCACCCTTGCCGTCATCGCGGCACGCCATAAGGATAAGCTCGTTTTCGTTCGCAGACGCAGCTTCACCACATGGGAAATGCCCGGCGGTCACAGAGAGGGCGATGAATCTATACTCGACACGGCAAAACGTGAGCTTTACGAGGAAACAGGTGCATCAATGTACCGTATCGTTCCCGTTTGTGCATATACTGTCGATGAAGACGGTTATGATAAGCTCTACGGCGTGCTTTTCGTTGCCGATATTTTTAAGTTCGGTAATCTTCCGGAATCGGAGATCGGCGAGGTACGTATGTTTGATAAGGTGCCCGATGAGCTGACCTTCCCGAAAATTCAGGCGAAGCTGTCTGTCATCTCCCTGCCGCATGAGCTTTGCGGTGGTATGGGTAAGGATATCTCGATCCGCCGTGCGCAACATATCGACATCGCAGACCTTTGCGAGCTGCACCGTCCGGTTTTCGTCAGCACAGGCGACGAGGATACCGACGAGATCATAAAAATTGAGCAGGAATTTCGTATGCGTACAACCGAGCATCTGCTCCGTACAACCATCGAAAAACCGAACCGTGCCGTCTTTATCGCATACGACGGTATACGTCCGATCGGTGCCTGCGATATAAGACTTCTCTCAAAAACACACGACACGAATTTTGACGGTGCCGAGATCGAACAGCTCACCATAAAGGAATCACATCGCCGTCTCGGAATCGGACGTCACTTGACAGACTGTGCTGTTGAATATCTTAAAGGTATGGGCTGTACATACGCAGTCGTATGGATTCCGTCCGCAGATGAGCAGCTCTGCAAAATGACCGAGGCACAGGGCTTCGCCTTTGACGGTACACGTGAAATGACCGACACGGGAAGCAGACTGCGTTACCGTAAATCACTCGGAGACTGACCGACACACCCGAACAGCATAAATTCTCACACAGCGTTGCCGATCGATTAATGGCTGCGTTTCCTGCAAAGACATATGAGCTTGAGCGATTTTGTCTTGAATCTCTGCGGCAGCCCTCACAGTGATGGCTGTCGTTTTTAATCTAAAATCCGAAACATAAAGGACTGATTCAATGAACAGTGACAATCAAAAAAAACCACACCGTCTGATACGGCGTGCGAAACGAGCCCTGCCTAAAAGTCGGCATTTGTCCGCAACACAGGTGATCCTGATCGGCTTCATTATGCTGATTTTGCTCGGAACGCTTCTTTTAATGCTTCCGATCTCCTCGCAGGACGGCACTCCCACTTCCCTGCGCTCCTCACTTTTTACGGCGACAAGTGCAACCTGCGTAACAGGACTTATCGTTGAAGATACGGGTACACATTGGAGTGTATTCGGTCAGATCGTCATTATCACGCTGATACAGATCGGCGGACTTGGTTTCATGACCATGGCAGTTATGATGTCGATCTTCATAAAACGTCAGATAACGCCGCGTGAACGTCTGCTCGTCGCACAATCGCTCGGACTTACGGGAGTCGGCGGAACGGTGAAATTAGTACGCCGCATACTCATCGGCACGTTCACCATTGAGGGAATCGGTGCTGTCGTGCTCGCAACGCAGTTTGTTCCGATTTTCGGATGGGCAAAAGGTATCTATTACGGTATCTTCCATTCGATCTCGTCCTTCTGTAACGCAGGCTTCGATATCCTCGACGGTACGGCAGGTTACGGCGGAAACTTCTCAAGTATGACCTCGCTTCGCGGTAATCCCGTTATAACGGTAACGCTCATGCTGCTTATCATAATAGGCGGTATCGGCTTCATAGTTTGGGACGACATCGTGAACTTCATCAAAGAAAGAAAACGCTTTTCGGTGTATACGCGTCTGGTTCTCTCGGTAAGTGCGATGTTGATCTTCACAGGTGCACTCCTGATTGCCCTTTTCGAATGGAACAATCCGAATACGATCGGAAATATGTCCCTCGGCGATAAAATACTTCAGTGTCTGTTCCAGTCCGTAACAACACGAACCGCCGGAATTGACATGATAAACAACAACGCAATGACCGAATCCTCAAAGCTCATTTCGATGCTTTTGATGTTCATCGGCGGCGCAAGCGGTTCAACGGCAGGCGGAATCAAGGTCGGAACATTCGCCGTTGTAATCTGCGCGGTAATTGCATTCGCAAAAGGCGAAAAGGAGCTTGTAATACGTCACCGCCATATACCGCATGGAACGGTGGTTCGCGCATTGACTGTCATCGGTATTGACATTTTCGCAGTGCTCACGTCAGCACTAATAATCACCGGAACAACCGGAGCCGGTGTCATCGACGCACTTTATGAAACCTTCTCCGGCATCGCAACTGTCGGACTCTCGCTCTCACTGACACCGACGCTCTCCCTCGCAGGACATATCGCGGTGATACTGCTGATGTTCTTCGGCAGAGTCGGAGTTCTGACTATAACCTATTCGATACTCTTAAAGCAGGCAAAGAAAAACAGCTTTATAACATATCCCGAAATCAATATGATGATCGGTTAAAACAAAAAGGAGCTTATCATGAAAAAGAACAATAAACGCAGCTTCTGTATAATCGGACTCGGACGCTTCGGTCAGACTCTTGCAGTCAACCTTGCAAAAACAGGGCACCAGGTACTCGCCATTGATATTGACGAAAACGTGATCAACGTCATCGCAGACACCGTTACAAACGCAGTTGCAGGCGATCCGACAAACGAAACGGTACTTCACGCCGCAGGTGTCACCGACTACGACTGCGCGATCGTCGCAACGGCGGAAAATATAAACGACAGCGTCCTGACGACTATCCTCTTAAAGGAAATGGGCATCAAACAGGTCGTTGCACGTGCAGGCAGTGAACAGCACGAACGCGTACTCGAAAAGATCGGCGCGGACATGGTGGTCTACCCGGAGCGTGACATGGGTGAAAAGTTAGTGCACATCCTCGACCGCAATAACGTGCTCGAATACATCGAGTTCTCGGACACACATTCGATCGTCGAGGTTGCAGTACCGGCGGAATGGGTTGGCAAATCGCTTATCGAGCTTAACGTACGTCGAAACTACGGTGTGACCGTCCTTGCAGTGGGCAACGAAAACGGTATGACGAACATCTCTCCCGATCCGGCGAGGAAGTTTGTTGTAACAGATACAGTCGCTCTCCTCGGCGAAAACAAGGCGATTGATAAGATTACGGAGTGAAAATGATATTTCAAAAAAATGGGCGGTATCTTCAGTGATACCGCTTTTACTAATGTGTAACAATTCACAATTATGGTTTCAAAAATATACGTTTAAACTCCTCACGAGCCTGCTTAGGTTTTTTTCCGTTAATTTGGAATTTATACATTTGTCCGGATTTAAGAATCAATTTCACCCCAGCAGCAAACGGAATCCAATAATCAATAATACTATCAATTTCTTCATTAGGTATAATTAATTCCTTCTTTCCTGTAAGAGCAAGTACGCCGATACCTGCCGCCGACAAACCGGTTTTCCGTTCCCAAATTAGTCTTTTATTAGTCACAATTATATTACCGCTTACTCTTGTTCCGGTCATAATAGTTCCTAAATGACAGAATAGAATTTTTTCTCCATCGGTCAATACTGTCTTAATGGTATAGTTTTTCATAAATAGATTACCTCCTTATCTCATGTATACATTATATAATGCAAACATCTATTTGTCAAGTATAAAATTGTAATATAATGTAAACATTATATGATGTAGAGGTGAGTGTCTGTATGAAATTAAGGATAATAGATATTTTGAAAGAAAAAAATAAAACAAAATATTGGTTATATATGCAACTTGGTTTGAGTTATCAAAACTTTAATAAAATGATAAACAATCAAACAAATGGAATAAAATTTGAAAATTTACAGTCACTCTGCGATATTCTTGAATGCACACCAAACGATTTGTTTGAAGAATACTATAATACAAACTAACATTATAAAAAGTCCGATGCGTAAAAAACATCGGATTTTGTTTTTTGTGTGAAAAATCACTTAGTGATATTATATTCGCCCCTCACGCTCGCAGGCATATCACTTGCGAAGCAAATATCACGCACCGAAGGTGCATATAACTCGCCGTAAGGCGAATATAACTGAAAACGACTCGCAAAAAGAAAAACGACCTGCGAAAAAACAAGTCGTTTTCTGGTGGGAGCGGGTGGATTCGGACCACCGAAGTCACTGACAACAGATTTACAGTCTGCCCCCTTTGGCCGCTCGGGAACGCTCCCATATGGAGCTGGTGAACGGAGTCGAACCATCAACCTGCTGATTACAAATCAGCTGCTCTGCCATTGAGCCACACCAGCATTTCTTGATAACAGATATATTATATCACTTCAAAGCGCATTTGTCAATAGGTTTTTGAAATATTTTTTGAATGTTTTTTGCAAAGGACTATTCTTTCTCAAATTTTATTATATCCGATACTTCACAGTCAAGTACATAGCATAAATCATCCAAGGTTTTTGTTGTTATTGCCATTCCCTTCTTGATTCGATGCAAAGTGTTTGCAGAAAATCCTTGCTTGAAGATCAGTTGATATTCAGTAATGTTTTTCTTTAATAACGTTTCATAAAAAGGCTTATAACTTATCATTTTTATCACCCTTTTTAATTTTATCATACTCAACCCCTTGACAATACTCAACAAATTGAGTATAATATAATTGGTAAGTATCAAAACATAAATTAAAGGAGGCATGATTGTGTGAACAAGTCCGTTAAAAACGGACAATTGAAAAAAACAGCCTCCTATGGTAGAATTAAAGTACTACTATAGGAGGTTTTGTTATGGCAAGAGAATATCGACACATAGAGGAGTATG
>JAFTTS010000140.1 GCA_017466685.1 Clostridia bacterium | reverse complement strand
TAATATATTAATGTATAAGTCAATTTTATTTATTATGGAGGTTTTCCAAATGGCTACTGTATTCCTTATTCTTTCACTTATTCTGGCAATTGCTGCCACTGTGCTTGCTTTTATTTTTATTGTACCTGCAAAGTCAGCATGTCGCCGAAACAAATTCGGTGCGTTCATTCATGATTTGTTGACTTTCAAGTTCCTTGTTCTTGAAAAAGTTTTACAGGCTTTATACATTTTTGCAACCGCATATATAATCTTCCAGGGCTTCTTCATGCTCTTCATGGTTGACTCTTACGGTTGGGGCAGCTACAAATATACATATTGGTATGGCGGATGGGGCTTACTCACCATGATCCTCGGTCCTATCGTAATTCGTCTTATTTATGAAGGCATTATGATGGCAATTCTCCTTGTTAAGAACGTTATCGAAATCAACAAGAACGTAAAGAAGATCGGCGGCATTGAAGACGTTTCTGCTGCACCTTCCTTCAATCCCACTCCCATGATGCACAATCCTGCTCCCAATCCTGCAATGCACAATCCGGCTCCTCAGGCAGCACCCTCTTTCTGTGCAACCTGCGGTACTCCCAAGCAGGACGGACAGCCTTGTCCCCGTTGCGGAAGAATATAATCTTTCGTTTTAAAAGCAAAAAATCCTGTAAATAATTTCACGCCATGCCGATTTTTGTCCGGTGTGGCGTTTTTTACTGCTTCGATGATGTGTTTTTTTGCGAAAAAACCCTTGACACAGCGGCAAAAAAGTGATATACTATATGGTGGATAAATGCTGTGATGAAGAGAGTAACGTCAGGTAAGCTCACAGAGAGCCGTCGGTTGGTGTGAGACGGCAGTAAGCCTTGCGTGAAAAACACTTCGGAGCCTGCGGAAGAAAACGGTCACATTACCGTCAGTAGAACCGCACGTTGATCGCGTCAAGATTTTAATTAAGGTGGATCGGAAACGATCAATTTGGGTGGTATCGCGGAAGCTGTCTTTCGTCCCATGTTTTGGGCGAGGACGGTTTTTTGTTTTTGTCCATACATCACCACTATTTTATATGGAGGAATATACCATGTTAAGAACACACACCTGTAATGAACTCACTAAAGCAAACATCGGCGAAAAGGTAACTCTCACCGGTTGGATCGACACCGTTCGTGACCACGGCGGCGTACTTTTCGTTGACCTGCGCGACCACTACGGCATAACACAGATCGTCGTTAACGATGACTCGATGATCGCAGGTATGCCCAAGGAAACCGTTATCCTCGTTGAAGGTAACGTAACCGAGCGTGACGCTGAAACCGTTAACGCAAAGCTCGCAACCGGCATGATCGAGGTTCGCGCAGACAAGATCGAGGTTCTCGGTCCTGTTAAATTAAATCTTCCCTTTGAAATTCAAACCTCGACAGAAACACGTGAGGAAGTACGTCTCAAGTACCGTTACCTCGACCTTCGCAATAAGAAGATTCACGACAATATCGTTCTTCGCTCGAAGATACTTTCCTATCTCCGTTCGCAGATGGAGGAGCTTGGATTCCTCGAAATTCAGACTCCTATCCTCACCGCATCCTCTCCCGAGGGCGCACGTGACTACCTCGTTCCCAGCCGTAAGCACAAGGGCAAGTTCTATGCTCTGCCTCAGGCTCCCCAGCAGTTCAAGCAGCTTCTTATGACATCCGGCTTTGACCGTTATTTCCAGATAGCTCCCTGCTTCCGCGATGAGGACGCACGTCAGGACAGATCTCCCGGAGAGTTTTATCAGCTCGACTTCGAAATGTCGTTTGCAACGCAGGAGGACGTTTTTGAGGTTGCAGAAAAGGTTGTTTATAACACCTTTAAGAAGTTCTCCGATAAGCCCGTATCAGTACCGCCCTTTAAGCGTATTCCGTTTGCAGAGTCGATGCTCAAGTACGGCACCGATAAGCCCGACCTTCGTAACCCTCTCGAAATCAAGGATCTGACCGGCTTCTTCGCTTCGCATGACTTCCTTGAAATCAACGGACGTACCATTCCCTTCAAGAACAAGCTCGTACGCGGTATCGTTGCAAACTATCTCGTTAAGAAGGATGGCGACGGTGACGGCAAGAAGGCATTCGAAAAGGCAATTGACCTCTATTCGCGCAGCATCGGCATGAAGTTCGGCTGCGGTTATATCACCCTCGAGGACGGCGAATACAAGGGCCCGATCGCGAAGTTCCTTTCCGACGCGGAAAAGGCAGAGCTTACCGAACTTTGCGGCGTAAAAGAAGGCGACTCGATCTTCTTTATCAGCGATGCACCGAACGTTATCAACTCCCTCGCAGGTCAGATGCGTACTTGGATCGCAAACGAACTCAACCTTATCAACAAAGATGCATTTGAATTTTGCTTCATAGTTGACTTCCCGATGTATGAACGTAATGAGGAAACGGGTAAAATAGATTTCACACACAATCCCTTCTCGATGCCTCAGGGCGGTATGGACGCACTCATGAACAAAGATCCGCTTGATATCTTCGCATACCAGTATGACATCGTATGTAACGGTGTTGAGCTTTCCTCGGGTGCTGTTCGAAACCACAATCCCGAGATCATGAAAAAGGCATTCGAGATCGCAGGATATGGCGAAGAGGACGTCAAGGCAAAGTTCGGCGCACTCTACACCGCATTCTCGTATGGCGCACCTCCTCATGCAGGTATGGCACCCGGCGTTGACCGTATGATCATGCTCATTGCAGGCGAGGAAACCATCCGCGACGTAATCGCATTCCCGCTTAACGGAAACGCACAGGATCTCATGATGGGCGCACCCGGTGAGGTTACCGAGCTGCAGCTCCGTGAGGTTCACATCAAGGTTCGCGACTGATTTTTTTGATAAAATCACCCCTAAAAAACGAAAGGATGAAATTATATGCTTATAACCGATAAAGAATCCTTTAAACGCCTTCAGAAGCTCAACCAGCTTGCACTGACGGAGAAAGAAGAAACTGACGTACTCGCATTTTTCACTGCACGCAATGAGGATATAACCGCTCTTGGCGCAGTTGACACGGAAAATGTTGAGCGTATGGTACACGTTATGCCTATGGAAACCGTTGTACGCGAGGACAAGGAGATCAAGCTTTTCACACGTGATGAACTTCAGAAATCCGCGCCCGAATCGTACGAGGGTTACTGGCAAGTACCGCGTCTGGTTGAATAACGGAGGGAACGAAATGAAACTTTATTTGGCAAAAAATGAAAATGTTACTTCTCCGGCTGTTGTCCTCGATGATATGATACTCACAAGCGATCTGCCCACGACCGGCGGCTCGATGATGCTTGATAACTATATGAGCCTTTTCGGTGCTGACATTATCGAAAAGCTCACAAAGGCAGGCTACGCTATCGCAGGTAAAGCAAACGTCGGCGAGTTCGGTATCGACCTCGTTGGTGAAACATCCTACTACGGTGCTGTAACCGATGACAAGGGCAATCTCTCAAGTGCATCGGCAGAGCTTGTTAAATCGGGAGACGTGCTCGCCGCTATCGGACTTGACGTAAACGGTGCAGGACGCCGTGCCGCTGCTATGAACGGTCTTGTATACGTTAAGCCCACATACGGCACAGTATCACGTTACGGTACGATCCCGGCGGCTTGCTCGGGTGAGACTGTCAGCGTTAGCGCAAAGACCGTTTCCGACTGCAAGGCTGTACTTGCTTCCATCGTCGGTCACGATGACAAGGACGGAACATCACTTCCCGAGGAAAAATGTGAGCTTGTTAAGACTTCTGCCGCTTCTCTTAAAAAGGTGGCAGTTATCAAATCGCTCACAAAGGATATCGATGCAGACACCGCCGCAAAGCTTGATGCCGTAAAAGCGTCACTTACCGCTGCCGGTGTAACCGTCGAAGAAATTGACTGTGACGTACTCGCATATGCAAAAACCGCATGGGGAATACTCATGTGTGCCGAGCTTTGCAATAACGTGTCGCGCTATGACGGCGTTAAGTACGGTCACAGAAGTGAAAATTATAAGACGATCGGCGAGCTTTATACAAACAGCCGTACCGAGGCATTCGGAGAGCTCACCAAGACCGCAATTCTCTACGGCTCGGAAACTCTTTCCGACGATAACTATATGCCCGTTTACGATAAGTCGCTCCGTATTCGCAGAGTGATAATCGAGGCCTTCGCGTCCCTCCACGCAGAGTATGACGCAGTAATCATCCCTGCCTCTTCGAAGGCGGCATATACCGAAGCCGATATAAACGCAAACAAGTATATCTCCTTTGACGAGGCACTTTACACTGCACCTGCATCCATTTCGGGACTTCCGAGTGTCGTTGCAGGCGGTGTACAGCTCATCGGCAAGGCATTTTCGGAGAATACGCTGTTTGAAGCGGCAAAAATCATAGAGGAGGGCAAATAAATGAGATACGAGACTGTCATCGGTCTGGAGGTTCACGTTGAGCTTGCAACCGAATCAAAAATATTCTGTTCCTGCTCCGCTAAATTCGGCGGCGAACAGAACGATCATGTTTGTCCTGCCTGCTGCGGTATGCCCGGTATGCTTCCCGTTGTCAACAAGCACGTGGTTGACCTCGGTATGACCGCAGGTATGATGCTTAACTGTGACATCAACCGTACAACCACATTCGATAAAAAGAGCTATTACTATCCCGACCTTCCCTGCTCGTATCAGACGACACAGTGGTTTGCTCCCGTCGCGGTAAACGGTCTTGTCGATATCGAAACCTCAAAGGGTAAAAAGTCGATAAGAATCAAGCAGATCCACATGGAGGAGGACGCAGGTAAGCTCGTTCACGACGATTGGACAGACACCTCGCTCGTTGACTTCAACAGAACCAGCGTTCCGCTTATCGAAATCGTTTCACAGCCCGATCTTTCGAGTGCCGAGGAAGTAATCGCTTACCTTGAGCGTCTGCGTTCACTTCTCCGCTTTGCAAAGGTTTCCGACTGCCGTATGGAACAGGGCTCGATGAGATGCGACGTTAACCTTTCCGTACGCCCCGAGGGTTCGGATAAGCTCGGCGTTCGTACCGAGATGAAGAACATGAACTCGCTGACGGCGATCACACGTGCCATCGAATATGAGGTAGCACGTCATATCGACGCTATCGAAAACGGCACCGAGGAACTTGTTCAGGAGACACGCCGTTGGGACGATGTCAAGGGTAAATCCTATGCGATGCGTAATAAGGAAACAGCGGGCGATTACCGTTATTTCCCCGATCCTAACATCATGCCGGTCGTTATTGATGACGCATGGTACAACGGTATCAAGGCATCCCTGCCGGAGTTCCCCGAAATCAAGCGTGCACGCTATATTGACGAGCTCGGACTCACCGAATATGATGCCGATCTGCTCACCGCAAGCCGTGCATTCTGTGACTGCTTTGAAGCGGCATATGAGGTCTGCGGCTCGGCAAAAGAGGTTGCAAACTGGCTCATTTCGGACTGCATGAACATCTTAAACCGTAAGCAAATGACCGTTGACGAGCTGAAGCTTGACGGAAAGACACTCGGCGAGCTTATCAAGCTTTGCATGGACGGCAAGGTCAACCGCGGAAATGCAAAGAAGATCCTTATGGAAATGTTTGACTCCGAAACACCCATCGATCCTGCCGCATATGCCGAGGCAAACGGATTTATCGTTTCAAACGACACAGGCAAGATGGACGAGGTCATCAAGGCAGCCGTTGCAGCCGATCCCAAAGCCGTCGCCGATTTCAAGGGCGGCAAGGAAAAGGCACTTCTTGCAATCTTCGGTAAATGTATGAAGGAGCTTAAAGGCAACTGTGATCCGCAGAAGCTTCGTGAAGCACTCCTTAAGCATATTGACAGCTTATAATAATTTATCCCCCGTTTATTCGGGGGTTTTTTATTGTCTGTACCTCTTGCAAAATCACTCACTGTGTGGTAAAATAGAATAAACACAAAAAAGGAGATACATCATGGCAACGATCAGGCTTCCTTACGGAAAAGAATATATAGACGCAACTATCCCCGACGAACGTCTTGCCGGAGTACTCACCTCAAAGCTGCACGGATATAAGCCCGAGGTCAGTGAAGAAAAGCTCATTCGTGACGCACTTGAAAGCCCCATCGGTTCTGCACCGCTGCATGAGCTTGCACACGGTAAAAATAAAGTTCTCATCATTGCAAGCGATCATACACGTCCCGTACCGAGCAAGGTTATAATCCCGCCAATGCTTGAAGAAATACGCCGCGGCAATCCCGATGCAGATATAACTATACTCATTGCAACGGGATGTCACCGAGGAACAACTATCGCCGAGCTTCGTGAAAAATTCGGAGATGAGATCGTAAATAACGAAAAAATCATCGTACACGACTGTGCCGACAAGGACAATCTTGTAAGCATCGGAACACTTCCCTCGGGCGGTGAGCTCTCGATCAACCGTATCGCAAATGAAGCCGACCTGCTTGTTTCAGAGGGGTTCATTGAGCCGCACTTTTTCGCAGGCTTCTCCGGCGGCAGAAAGAGCGTCCTTCCCGGTATCGCAAGCCGTGAAGCGGTACTCGCAAACCATTGCTCGGAGTTCATCGCTCACCCCTGTGCACGCACAGGTATACTCGAAAACAACCCGATACACAACGATATGCTTTGGGCGGCGAAGCGTGCAGGGCTTGCGTTCATCGTTAACGTTGTCATAGACGAAAACAAGCGTCCGATCTTCGCAGTTGCAGGCGACGTCGAAGCCGCACATAAAAAGGGATGTGAATTTTTGTCAGGACTTTGCCGTGTCAAGGCGTGTCCTGCCGATATCGTTATCACCACAAACGGCGGATATCCGCTTGACCAGAACATCTATCAGGCAGTCAAAGGCATGACCGCTGCGGAAGCTTCCGTCAAAGAGGGCGGAGTTATCATCATGCTTGCAAAATCAAACGACGGTCACGGCGGCGAACAGTTTTACCGTCAGCTCGCAGATGAGCGCGACATTGACAAAACGATGCAAACATTTCTCTCGCGCTCAAGAAATGAAACCGTCCCCGATCAGTGGCAGACGCAGATTTTCCTGCGCGTACTGAAAAAAGCGACGGTCATCTACATATCCGATTCGCCTGATGACATAATACGAAATATGCACATGACACCGGCACATTCTCCCGAAGAAGCAATGCTTATCGCGGAAGATATTCTCGGAAACAAAAATGCAACAGTCACCGTCATCCCGGACGGAGTTGCAGTCATGGTTCAGGAATAAAAATCAAGGAGCTGTTTCAGAAAAACACTGACAGCTCCTTTTGTTATTCGTTTTTCGAGTCAAAATCCGCCTTTGCCCGATGTTTTTTACCAACATCAACAGTGGCACTGCCGCGTTTTATCATGTCGGAACCGAATCTTTTGCGAATTTCATCAACTGTACGGTCAAGCTTGCGTTCCTTTTCGAGAAGACGTTCACGCTCCTCATCGGGGAAAAGCGACAACTGCTCTGCGTCACCGTGATCGATCTCCGTCAGTGATAAGCCGAGCAGACGAAGCGGCGTCTTACCGTCCCATAATTCACGAAGCAAACGTACCGCCACACGGTGTACTTCACCTGTAATATCGGTTGATTCCGGGAGCTTTTTCTGATGTGACCTGTTAACAAACTCACTCGTCCGTATCGAAACGGAAATACAGTATGCACGCACACCGTCCGCACGAAGCCGTGACGTCACACTGTCCGCAAGCGCAAGCATTATCGCATCCGCCGCCGTATATGAGGTCACATCCTCCTCAAGCGTCGTTGAATTGCTGTAACCCTTCGCATCCTCCGCTTCTTCGCGTACGACCGAGGTGTCTATTCCGTTAGCGCACCTGTGAATGTACTCACCCTGCTTGACACCAAGGAATGAAATCAGTGTACTCACATCGCAACGCGCCGCATCACCGATTTTATAAAGACCGTGCTTAATAAGCTGTTCTGCAGTTGACCGCCCGACACCAAAAAGATCACCTGCAGGCAAATCCCACAGCTTTTCGGGTATCTCCGAGGGAAAAAGCGTATGAACACGGTCAGGCTTTTCAAAATCACTCGCCATCTTCGCGCAAAGCTTGTTCTCACCGATACCGATATTCACAGTAAAACCAAGCGTGTCGCGTATTTCATTTTTTATCAGATGAGCAACGGCAATCGGATCGGGATAGATGCGTTCTGTTCCGCTCATATCAAGGAAACATTCATCAATCGAAAACTGTTCAAGGGCAGGTGCATATTTCCTGCAAATCTCGACAAACGCACGTGAACATGAAACATACAGCGAAAAATTCGGCTTTGCCAGAACAAGCTGCGGACATTTACGAAGCGCCATAGCAACAGGCTCACCCGTTTTAACGCCGCATTTCTTCGCCGGAATGGATTTTGCGAGTATAACACCGCGACGAGCTTCACGGTCCCCTCCGATTGCAGAGGGAATGAGACGAAGATCCGGCTCACCCATCTTAACACGCCTCATCGCTTCCCACGACAAGAACGCACTATTCACATCAACATGGAAAACCAATTTCCGCATCCGTCTCGCCTCCGAACATTTGTTTGGTTATATTATAACACATTCCAATCGAAAATGCAAGAGGGAAATATGAGAAATTGAAAGTTGGCACGTTCCTGCTGTTTTTCACCGTCAATCTATCTTCAGCCGCATCAGCGGCGTTACAGCAGTGAAAGAAGCAATGAAGCTACTGAGCCGCCGACGTAGCTGGCGGCGGACGAACAGTCACAGCTGACAAAGCGAATTGTGAGCCTGCGAACTGAGCGCGAATCGGGAGTCTGCAAGGAAGACGGGAGGAGTCCGAGGAGGGTGAGAAACCTGCGCCAGCCGGTGTCCCATCCTCCTCGAGTTACGCGAAGTTCGAAGCAGCATACTTTGAAGAAAGCATTTCTTGGATATAGGTATAAAAGTTACTTTTATCCCGGATAACAAAAGTATAGCTGATTTTTTAGATTGCGAATCATTTTTCGCGTAATTCGAGGGACATAGGAACCAGCTCGCCGCGGTTTCCTATTTCCCTCGAGCTCCCTTTTGCACCTCCTTGGCTTGCGCTCGAGCCACGCTCAACTCCGCCTTGCGGCTCCGGATTCGCTTTGTTAGCAATAACCGTTCGTCCGCCGCCAGCTTCGTCGGCGGCTCAGGTGCTTCATTATTTGTTTGATTGCTGTAACGCCGCTGACGCGTCTGAAGTTAGTTGAGACAACAAAAAAGCCGTTTGCCCCTGCGAACAAACAGCTTCATTATTATCAATCAATCGGCGCATATACACGCATCAACTGCATGGCGGTGTTGATCCCATCAACTGCGGCACTGGTGATACCGCCTGCATATCCGGCACCTTCTCCGCATGGGTAAAGGTTATCTGCCGCAGATGCCGTAAGATCTTCACCTCGCAGTATACGCACAGGCGAGGACGTACGTGTTTCAACTCCGGTAAGCACCGTGTCACGTGCATCAAATCCACGTATCTTCTTGCCAAAATTATAAAATCCGCGCTTTAACATATCACTCACAAACGTCGGAAGTATGGACGACATATCACATAGTGTGTAAACACCGTCACGGTAGGTCGGCTTAACACGGCTCGGCTCGGTGAAATGTGACGTGCGTCCGTCAAGAAAATCGCCAAGCGTCTCAAGCGGTGCACGATAGTCATGCTCACCCGTGTCTGCCGCAGTGTACGCCGTACGCTCAAGGTTTCGCTGAAATTCAATTCCACCGCGCCAACCCTTGCCGATATCCTCCGGAAATACCGAAACAACTATCGCCGCATTTGCGTTTTTGCCATCCCTGGCATATCGGCTCATACCGTTCGTAACGACACCGCCTTCTTCACTCGCCGATGCCATAACCTCTCCGCCCGGACACATACAAAAGCTATAAACTCCGCGTGCCGTGTCGGAAACAAGCCCATCTTCTTTTTCACGGTACGAAAGCGAATATTCTCCCGGCGGAAGTATGCGTTTACCGTCACTGCCGCAAAGATATGCCGCATCACCGTAAAGTGCCGCATCAATATCACTCTGCAGATGCTCCGCACGTACGCCAACCGAAAACGGCTTCGGCACAAGCATAACTCCGCGTGAAGCCAGCATATCGTAAGTGTCACGTGCACTGTGTCCGACAGCTAAAATCACCGCACCGCATTCTATATCGAAATACCCACCGTTTTCCTGCACTTTGATCCGGTTAACGCGACCGTTCTCTACCGAAATATCGCAAAGCTTGGTGTTATAGTGTATCTCACCGCCAAGCTCACATATACGTTTGGCGATTCCTTCAACAACGCCGAGCAGCCTGTCTGTACCGACGTGCGGCTTCGCAAGCCAAAGAATCTCCTCGGGTGCACCAAACTCCACAAAACGCTCAAGCACATATGCACAGCGTGAATCGTTTATTCGTGTCACCAATTTACCGTCCGAGAATGTACCTGCACCGCCTGCACCAAACTGAATATTTGTCTCGGTATCAAGCCGTCCCGTACGTATAAATTCGGCAACCGCCACGCTGCGAGCCTTAACGTCCGCTCCACGTTCAATGACAATGGGACGGTAACCGTTTTCTGCAAGTATCAGCGCGGCAAACATACCTGCCGGACCCAAACCGACAATAACGGGACGTGCCGTAAGTGCCCTCTCGCCGTATTCAACTGCAAGCTCCTCACGGCGCACTATCTCCACGTCCTTGATATGTGTGAGCCGCTCAAGCTTTTTCTCGCTTATGTCACATTCAACCAGGATAGACATAACAAAGCTCGGCATTTCACCGTTTCGTTTTCTGGCATCAATTGAACGCTTATGAAGTTCGGCAGAAATATATTCCCCGTCAGTAAGCGACAACCGCCGCCGTGCTTGAATGAGAGCATCCTGAATCGGCACGGTCAGCGGCAGTCTGATGTTTTTGACTATTATCTGTTTCTTCATATCACTTTATAATAACGTCGATCGTATATTCGCCAAGCTCGTATACACTTCCCGAAAGTGCGCTTGCCACACTCACCGTCACCGGAACAGAGACAGAATCGGTAACATTACCTAAGTAATCGAGATCCACCGTCGCGATGATATTCTGCGGATCCTCAAGCAGGAACTGGATCGAACGCTGTGTTCCGCGGAATTTAACCGTGATCTCGGAAACTGCAAATTCATATTCGATATCGTCTGTGTTCACGACCGACAGATTTGAAACATCGATAACAACATCGCGTACGACCGTACCCTTATGCTTCACTTCAACATCGGCACTGCGGCTTCCGATAATTTCCGTTCCATCGGGAATATTGATCGCTACATTTTTCTGGAGAGTGTCCTCCATTATCTTCTTTTCGTCAAGCTCTAAGATCTGAATGCTGTCAATGTCATCGAGAATATCCGGCTCACCCTTTAAGCGGACGGTTGACGGAGTTACCGTGACATTTACATTACTGTCGTTATAATATCCATGCTTGTAACCAACCGTTAACGGAACCTCTTTCTCGGTGTAAACGGGAATCTTGACCGAAACCTCGCTCGTCTGCAGCTTTACATAAGGATTCGATATCGGTGTACCGCTTTTATCAACGAGCACCAGCTTACCCGTTGCCGTAAGCGATTTGCTGATACGTCCAAGCTCAAGGGTTACCATTGCGCAGTCTATCTTCTCAAGCTCCTCCTCGGGGCCTGTAACGTTGACCGTTTCAAAGCTCGGCTCAAGCTCACCCAGCTTATACGTCGCCTCGATCGAATATATCGGATCGACCACAACGGGAACGCTCACCGCCGAACGCTTGTCGATATAAAGCTCAACATAGTTTGCGGACTGTCCGTCGATCGTGATACCGCTCGGAACGGAAACGTGTATCTGAAGCGAATATTCTCCTGCCTCTGTAACCGAGCCTGCGTCAACATATGCCGTAATGTCGTCGATGGAAAGACTGTTCACGTCAGGCTTCATACCGCTGAGGGTAAGATCGACCGTATAACCGTAACCGCTGATGACGGAAAGTCCGAGCTCGGAATCAAGTACGTCGAGATTGCGTATATCAACGGGGATTCCCGTGAACGACTTGTCAATTATCGCCGTATCCGTACTGACGGCGTAAAACCACAGCACGACCGCCGCAAGAACGCAGAGAACCTTTGCCACGGCATTTTGAAATTTACTTGCTTTAACCCTGTAATCTCCGCCCGATTCTTCGATATGCTGCTCATATTCATCGGGCATGGGCATTTGCTTGTTCTCATTCTCCATAAGATAAAACCCCGTAAATCTTAATCATCTGATTTTGTATTATTTTCCGACTTGTCTTCTTTTCTCGTAAGACGCGAAATAACCTTTTTGCTCTTTGAGGTCTGACCCTCAGTGCTGACCAGCAAGCGTGTGAGCTCCGCCTTCAGAGTGTTATAGCTGTAATTTCTCTTGAGCTGACCCTCGAGTGCAATTGAGATCGTACCCGTTTCCTCCGAAACAACGATAATGATAGCATCACTGTTCTCGCTCATTCCGATTGCCGCACGGTGACGTGTACCGAGGTCCTTGATTATATCGTTATTTGTCGAAAGCGGCAGAAAACAGCCTGCGGAATATATTCGATCATCACGAATGACCATCGCGCCGTCATGAAGCGGTGCTTTGTTGAAGAAAATATTACGGATCAGGAAAGCGGTCGTATTGGCGTTTATAACGGTGCCGCTCTTTATTATATCGCCGAGCTTTGTTGAACGCTCGATAACGATCAGCGCACCGGTTTTGTCAAGCGACATATCGCAGACCGCCTGAGTTATCTCGCTTATGAGCGCAACGGTTTGCGACGTTGATGATGTTTTGTTCTCACCAATGTTTCGTAATCCTCGAAGCGGCTCGGCACCAACCTTTTCAAGCGCAGAACGAAGCTCCGGTTGGAAAACGATTATAAGCGCAATGATACCAACCTGGAATACATTTGTTAAAATAAAGCCTATCGCGTGCATTTCGAGTAAGCTGCTTAACATCAGAACAAGCATTAATATAAGTATACCTGCCGCAAGCTTGCCCGCACGTCTCTCTCTTATGAATTTGTAAAGATAATAAAAAACAAATGCGACAATTGCAATATCAACAATGTCAATAAACGAAACCGTTGAAATAATACTCCATATATAGGAGAAAAATTGCCTTATAAAATCCATAGCCGCCATCCCTTTATGCCGAACTTCGGGAGTCTGCAAAAATGCACAGAAATCCCCTTATATATATTGTATCACAAAATCCTGCAAATTTCAAAGTGTTCACAAAAATTTAACGTAATAATTTGCAAAAGTATCCTATGTAAAATATGTACAATTTGCCGAGAAAAAAAGTTTGATAAATTTTCGAAAATATACTTTAAATTTAGTTGATTATATGTTATAATATAATATATGCTTTCAAAAACGCATATTTTGCAATTAAATCGCAGGAAAACGGTACACAAAATGATCGAAGCATTAAAAAATCTGAAAAACTTAATAGTCGTCTGCGGACATTTCGGCGCAGGTAAAACCAACTTCGCGGTCAACCTCGCCAAAGCAAAAGCCGCCGAGGGCAAAAATGTCACGCTCATTGACCTCGATATCGTGAACCCATACTTCCGTGCCGCAGACAACACCGCCGAGCTTGAAGCTATCGGAGTTAAATGCGTAAACCCGGACTTTGCCAACACAAATGTGGACATCCCTTCCCTGCCGCCATCGGTTATGGGAGCGATCGAAGCACAGGTGCGGGAACCGGAGCGTGTTACGATACTCGACGTCGGCGGAGATAACGGTGCAGTCGCGCTCGGTATGTATAACCGATTCTTCAAAGACGGCGAATATGACCTTTTATATGTGGTCAATAAATACCGTCCGCTGACGGAGGATATACCCGATGCAGAGTTTATCTTACGTGAGATCGAATGGTCCGGACGACTACGTGCAACGGGAATTATCAACAATTCCAATTTAGGCGAAGTAACAACAGCCGCAGATATCATTGACACCGACTCATGGTGCCGTGAGCTTGCCGAAAAATGCAGTCTGCCGCTTGTCTCAACCTGTGCTATAGACACATTAGGCGGACAGCTTGATGCCGTTCCCGACGTGTTTTATATAAAAAACGCAACAAAGCAAATATTTTAAGTTTATTTTAAAAACGGAGGAAATACAATGAACAAAGTGACTTTCAGAGAAGATCTTTGTAAAGGCTGCGGACTTTGTGTTCTCGCTTGTCCCAAGAAGATCATCGCGCTTGACACCGAAAAGCTCAACAAAAAGGGCTACCATCCCGCACGTATGACCGATATCGAAAAGTGCATCGCCTGCGCTATGTGTGCAACAATGTGTCCCGATGTCGTTATCAAAGTTGAAAAAGACGTATAAGTAAGGAGAATTGAAATGGCTAAGAAAGTTCTTATGAAGGGTAACGAGGCTATCGCGGAAGCGGCTATCAAATCAGGCTGTCTGCACTTCTTCGGTTATCCGATCACTCCCCAGACGGAGATTTCCGAATATATGGCAAAGCGTATGCCTAAGGTTGGCGGTCTTTGTCTCCAGGCGGAATCCGAAATTTCAGCAATCAACATGATCATGGGTGCAGCAGCAGCAGGTTCACGCTGTCTCACATCCTCGTCGTCCCCCGGAATTTCACTTAAGAGCGAGGGTATCTCATACATAGTCGGATGTGACCTTCCCTGCGTTATCGTTAACGTACAGCGTGGCGGTCCCGGTCTTGGCGGTATCCAGCCCTCACAGCAGGACTACTATCAGGCAACCAAGGCAAACGGTCACGGTGATGAGCACGTTCTCGTTCTCGCGCCCTCGTCTGTACAGGAAATGGCACAGCTCACAAGCGAAGCCTTCGACCTTGCCGACATTTACCGTATGCCTGCAATGATCCTCGCCGACGGTGCACTCGGTCAGATGATGGAGCCGGTTGACTTTGACGTTATGTCGAAGCGTGACGTTCCCGAAAAGACCTGGGCAACCAACGGTACAGAGGGCAAGCGCAAGAAGAACATCATCAACTCCCTGCTCATCGATCCCGTGGAGCTTGAAAACTCCGTTATAGCACGCTTCAAGAAGTACGACGAGATCGCAGAGAAGGAAGTTAAGTATGAGGAATACAAGTGTGACGATGCGGATATCGTGATCGTTGCATACGGCATTACCTCGCGTATCTGTAAGACTGCTATCGCGGCGGCTCGTGCAAAGGGCATCAAGGTCGGTCTTTTCCGTCCCATCACTCTTTGGCCGTACCCGAAGAAGCAGCTTGGCGCACTTGCTGATAAGGCAAAGCATTTCCTCGTTTGTGAGCTTAACATGGGCCAGATGGTCGATGACGTTAAGGTTGCAACCGAATGTAAGAAGCCCGTATCGTTCTTCGGACGTACAGGCGGTATGATCCCCTCTCCCGACGAAGTTCTCGCAGAAATCGAGAAGCTCGCCGCAACTCTTTGATCGGAGGTAAATTAAAATGGTAGTTTTTGATAAACCGAAATCTCTTTCGCCCGTGCCCTTCCACTATTGCCCGGGCTGTACACACGGTATCGTGCATAGACTCGTTGCAGAGGTGCTCGATGAGCTTGATCTCTGCGGCAAGACCGTTTGTGTTTCACCTGTCGGCTGTTCGGTATTCGCATACAATTATTTCGAGTGTGACATGATCGAAGCCGCACACGGACGTGCTCCTGCTGTTGCAACCGGCGTTAAGCGTACTCATCCCGATAACATCGTATTTACATATCAGGGTGACGGTGACCTCGCGGCAATCGGTACTGCCGAAACAGTTCACGTCGGCGCACGCGGTGAAAATATCACAATCATCTTCATTAATAACTGTATCTACGGTATGACCGGCGGACAGATGGCACCGACCACAATGCCCGGTCAGGTTACAACCACCTCTCCTTACGGACGTGATCGCAGAATCCAGGGCTCACCGATAAGAGTCTGCGAAATGCTCTCGACACTTGACGGCGTTGCTTATGCAGAGCGTGTTGCAGTCAACACTGTTCCGAACGTCAAGAAGGCAAAGGCGGCAATCAAGAAGGCGTTCCAGAATCAGATCGACAAGAAGGGACTCTCCATCGTTGAAGTTCTCTCCACTTGCCCCACCAACTGGGGTATGACGCCCGAAGCGGCACTCGAATGGGTAAAGACAGACATGATTCCGTTCTATCCTCTCGGCGTTTACAAGGATGCGGACGTTAAAGAGCTCAATCCCACTTCCACCAAGGAGGTAAACGAATAATGACTACAAACATTCTTCTTGCAGGCTTTGGCGGACAGGGTATCCTTTTCGCAGGTAAGGCAATCGCAAAAATGGCTATGGACTCGGATCTCCAGGTTTCGTGGCTTCCCTCATACGGTCCCGAAATGCGTGGCGGTGCGGCTAACTGCTCGGTCATCGTTTCCGACGAGGAGATCGGTTCTCCCGTTGTTGTAACGCCCGATATTCTTATCGCACTCAATCTTCCCTCTTTTGATAAGTTCGAGCCGAAGGTGATCGCAGGCGGTAAGCTCATTTACGACTGCTCGCTTATCGACAGAACCAGCGACAGAGCTGACATCGAGGTTTACGGCATCCCGGCAACCGCAATGGCATCCGACGCAGGACTCACCGGTATGGCAAACGTGATCGTACTCGGTTATCTCTTGAAGATCACAGGACTTTTCGAATACGACGCATTCCTTGAGCATATGCTCGCAGGCATTCCGCCCACAAAAGCTGCACTCATCGAAAAGAACAAAAAAGCCCTCGAAATGGGTTACAACTACGCAAAATAAAAAAATCAAGCATATCCGAAATCTCACAACCGAGACCGAGGATATGCTTTTTCTATCACTTATACCGTATCGGCGACACACCGAAATACCGCTTGAACACACGCGAAAAATAGCTGTAGCTGTCGTAACCGAGCGCTTCGGCAATATCCGTCAGTGACATTTCACCGCCCGAGATCATGTTTCGCGCAAGGAGCATACGCCGCTCGTTCACATAATCCATAACCGACCGACCAAGCTCACGCTTGAAGCAATGGGATATATAATCGTTCGAAAGATGCACTGCTCTACCGATCTCCCCGATGGTTATGCGTTCTGTCAGATTTTCGTCAATATATTTCAGCACCGAAAGGACGTTTTTGTCGTTACTTCCGAGCGAAACCGTGTCAATAAACTCAAAGAGTATACAGTTTAAAATGTTCGTCATCTTTTCGTGCGAATGGTAAAACGCAGAGAGATGCTGTTCCGAAAAAACCGACGCAAGCGAACGTATCTCACGTGTTATTGCGTTTTCGTAATAAAGCTTCGTCGGAAGCACGCCCTCATCATATGCCGTGAAATTGAAGCTGACGTAATGCACATCACCGTCAACCGATGGACGCGAGCGTAAAGTTCCCGGCGGCAGTAAAATTGCGTCATTTTCACGCAGAACCACTATGCGATCATTTATTGTGTAATGAAGCTGTCCTTTGATTACAAAAGTAAGATCAAAATAATCTATAGTGCGCCACTCGATCTTAGTGCTTCTTTTCACGGTGACATTACAAAAATGCAGCAAGTCTTTAACAATATACTTATCCATCTGCTCCTCCGAAAAAGTAAAGCGGAAAAATGAAAAAAACGTAAAACTTACGCAGTATCGTGCATAGATATTTCACGATTATATGTGCTATAATTAGTATAACACCAAATGACAGAAATGTCAAATTATTTTTTGGAGGATACAAGCATGAAAACACTTTTTGTCGGAGACATCTGCCCCACTGATATTACACGTGAGGGCTACGCAACAGGCAATACCGCCGCTCTTTTTTCGGACACTGTAACGCTCTTTAACGAGAGCGAGTTCACATTTGCAAACCTTGAGTGTGCGATAACCGATTCGGACGGCGCAATCAAGAAGTACGGCCCTAACCTTAAGGCACCGGTTAAAACAGCCAAGGTGCTTGCCGATCTCAAGATAACCGTTGCAGGACTCAGCAACAACCATGTGTTCGACTTCGGAAGAAAGGGTGCACTTGACACGATCGACGCACTCACCAAGGCAGGTGTTGATTACACAGGCTTCGGTAACGATTACGAGGATTCGCGCCGCAACTATGTTTTCGAGAAGGACGGCGAGAAGATCTGTGTCATTGCTGTTTGTGAACATGAGTATTCATACGCTCTCGATGACAGAATGGGCTCACGTCCCTTTGACGAGTTTGAAACTCTCGAGGATATCCGCGAAGCAAAGAAGACCGCTGACAGAGTTATCGTTGCATACCACGGCGGTAAGGAGCTTTGTGAGTATCCCTCTCCCCGTCTGATGCGTGCTTGCCGTGCAATGGCGAGAGCAGGTGCCGATCTCATTCTCACCCAGCACAGTCACTGCATCGGTACATATGAAAATTACAACGGCTCACACATCCTCTACGGTCAGGGCAACTTCAACTTTGTCGGACTTTATAAAGAAGAAATGTGGAAGACCGGTCTTGCAGTCAAGTATGACACCAAGGCAAACGCTGTTGAATTTGTTCCGATCTGCGTAACAGATGATGGTATCCGTCTTGCAAATGATGATGAGAAAGCCGACATCATGGCAAAATTTGCAGATCGCAGTGCAACAATTGAAAACGGAAAATGGCGTGACGGCTGGCATAAATTCTGCGTTGATAACATCGTAAACTACACTGACCGCGTAAAATATGCACACCGCGACGAAGCAACCGAGCGCGATAACGGTATGTTCGCACATTATCTTGATTGTGAGGCGCACACCGACGTATGGCGTGAGCTCTTCCCGACCTACAATCAGACAAACGAAAAGGACTGATTGTTTCATCAAGGAGAAAACAAAATGATAAGCTACGGACAGAGAAACAACCGTTTCAGTCGCGATGATTTCACGTCACCGCCACAGATTAATGCACCCATTTACGCATGGTTCTGGAACGCACCCGTGTCACATGAAGAAACCGACCGTCAGCTTGAAGAAATGAAACGACTCGGTATAAAATTCTTCTATATCGTTCCCGAGCCGAAAAACTTCCGTCCGATAACAATACCGACACTGCTTGAACCCGATTACCTGACTCCGTCGTTTTTTGAAGAATACAAATATGCGATAGACCGGGCAAACGAGCTTGGAATGTCTGCATGGCTTTACGACGAAGGTGGATGGCCGTCGGGCGGTGCTTGCGGCAAGGTAATGCTAAAAAATCCCGACCTTGCCCGACGTTCACTTGACACTCACAAGGTAACACTTGGAGCAAACGAAGCGTACACCCCGTCAGATGGCACACTCGCGGCATTTGTGAGGGGTGATGTCAGAGTAAACCCCGGTGATACCTTTAACAGCGAAACGGAAATCACCGAATATTACATTGCTAACATCGCCTACACTGAAATGTGGCGTGCGCACGCGGAGCTGCCCGATGTTACGCAGAGAGAAGCGATCGACACCTTCATTGAGCTTACTCATGAGGGTTATAAGCCGTATCTCAAGGAGCATTTCGGCAATATGATGACGGCTGTTTTCAACGATGAGCCTGCCGCACCGACAAAGCTTATGCGTCAAGATCTCGCAGAAAAATACGAAAAACGCACGGGACGTTCAATTCTTCCCTATCTGCCATATCTTGCAGGTGACGCGGAAACGCCCGACGATGCAGTTGAAGCCGTCTGCGATTGGTACGATTTTCTCAGCGAGGAATTCTGCAATAACTTCCTGAACGTTGAGCGCGAATGGTGCAACAGTAACGGACTTTTGTTCACGGGACACATGAACATTGACGACACGCCGAACAGCCCTATACGCGGCGGTAACTTCCATGTGATGCGTGCACTTCGTTGCTTCGACATTCCCGGTGTTGACGTCATCTGGAGACAGATATTCCCATGTGAGAAAAAATCGATAAACGGTCGTGAAATGGGAACGAATCACTTTTTCCCACGTTTCGCCGCATCTGCAGCCGCACAGGTTGGAAGCAGATATGCAATGACCGAATCCTTCGGCGTTTACGGAATGGGACTCACGTTCGACCAGATGCGTTGGGTACTCACATTCCAGGCAATACGAGGCATAAACCTTTTCAACATGATGCTCATTCCCTACGGACGTTCGGGATGGCTCATGACGGGTGAACTGCCGGCTCTCTGTGAGCATCAGGCGTGTTACGGTGATCTTGCCGCGTTCAATCCTTATCTTGAGAGACTTTCGTACATTGCCTCTCTCGGTGAGCGTGTCTGCGATGTGGCACTTTACTATCCGATACGCGACTTTTGGCGCAGAGGTAAGCACGCCGTCGATACTGAAAACATATTCAATAAGCACGGTTTCGCACTTGAAGCGGCTCACATCAATTTCGATGTCATTGACGATGATATCATCCGAACAGCCGATATTTCCGATACAGTCAAAATCGGAACAGCACAATATAAAACAGTCATCATCGACACCGCGTTTGACATTCCCGAGGACGTAATGAAACGCCTTGAAGCCTTCAAAGTGGCTGGTGGAAAAGTCATCACAGCGGATGAAATCCCGGCAATCACGCCTCCCGTCAAATTCATCGGAAGCAGCGAAAAGATAATGACAATGGAGCGAAAGCTTGACAACGGCAGTCTGCTTCTTGTAAGCAACGAGAACTTAACTCCCGTCACCGTGAACATTGACACCGAGGGAAAGCATTACCGTCTGCTCGAGCTGACCGACGGAACCGTCACCGACTGTGGCGACACAGTTTCGCTTTATCTTGAACCCGGAGAGCTTGTCGCATTGCTTGACAGCTCTGATGCCCTTGAGCTTTCAGAAACAACCGACTATACGCATGAAATTATATTTGCAGATTTCACATTCCGCCGTGAAAAGCGTATGCGCATCGGCAAAATGACATTTGAAACCGAACTGTTTGATGAAGATCCTGAGCCTATAGTGCTCGGAGACTGGCGCACTACGGTCGGCGAGGACTATTCGGGAAGCTGCGTTTACAAGACAACCTTTGAGTGTCCCGAAGCGGATGAGCTGCAGATCGATCTCGGAAAGGTTCGTTATACAGCCGAGGTGTTCGTTAACGGAGTATCACAGGGCGTTCGCGTGATGGCACCGTATACCTTCAAGGTAACGGCACCGCTTGAAGAGACAAATACCCTTGAAATCCGTGTCACCAATACTGCCGCAAACGAATACTACTTTACCAAATCGTTTGATAAGTGGCAGGATTGGCAGATAGGCCCATACCCTCCGATCTCACGTGAATTTGACAAGGATTCTCTCGAAAGCGGTCTTTTCGGACCGGTAAAACTTAAATTCTGAGGTGTAAAATGACATTCATTCTTTTAGCAGTTATCTATATAACATTCATCTGCATCGGCGTTCCCGAATCGCTTTTTGGTGCGGCAATGGAAGCTATCGGAAAGGAATTTGCGCTCGGCGAGGCTGCAAACCTTGTTTCAACTCTTGTTACAACCATAGTTTACGGCTGTACCGCGCTTGCAAGTGTCCTGGCGGCACGTGTCATTAACCGCTTCGGTACATACGCAGTTACAGCAATAAGCGTCCTGTTAATGGCATTCACTCTGCTCGGTTTCTCGTTTGCGCCGAACATCATTATTATGTACCTCCTGGCGATACCGCTCGGAGTCGGCTCGGGAGCGATCAATGCAAGCCTTAACAATTACATCGCTCTCCACTTCTCGGCAAAGCATATGAACTTCCTGCATTGCTTCTACGGCGCAGGTACGATCATAAGTCTTGAATTTATGTCACGTATGCTTGCGAATGAGGACTGGCGCGGCGGTTACCGTGCGGCGTTCATGCTCCAGGCGGGAATTGCACTTATCGTAATCGTTTCGCTTCCCCTTTGGAAGAAAAAATCGAACACTGCACAGTCAGGTGACGAGGAGGTTACACCGCGTACACTTTCAATCCTCGAAATGGCGAAAAATTCCTCCATACGCACAGCGTGGATCATGTGCATCTCCACGAACGCGATTGAAGCACTCTGCGGCGTTCTCGGTGCAAAGTACCTTATCCACGTGCATGGAATGAGCGATTCGGCAAGTGCAGATGCGCTTATGTTCTATTTTGTCGGAATGACGCTCGGCCGCTTCTTATCGGGAGTTTTAGCCGACAAGCTCGGTTCATGGCGAATGATACGTATCTGTATTTATATACTGACCGTCGCAGTAGTCATGCTTCTCTTGCCGCTTGGCATACCTGCCCTCTCGATTGCGGCACTTGCATTTATCGGCTTTGCAAACGGCCCGATCTACCCCAATATCATGAACCTCGCTCCGCAGAATTTCGGACGTAACGTTTCAGGCTCGGTCATCGGTACACAGATGGCAACCGCATATTTCGGTGTCATGCTTGCACCGCCGCTTTTCGGTATCATCGCGGATGCAGCAAGTATCGCGCTTCTGCCGGTCATGCTCGCGGTATGGCTTGCGCTTTTGATTATCGGAACTGTCATTCTGATAAAGAAGCTTAAGGCACAGGGCAGATACAGATAATAAATCCGAGCGTCCAAAAACAAAAAACGAGCTGTCTGCTAAAGATCATGCGGACAGCTCAATTTTATTTAATTTTAGTGGCAATTACCGCCGGAGCAGTTCGACTTCTTAACGAACGATTCGCAGTCAACACACTGACAAACAGTGGGGTTTGCTTCGTGAGTTGCGATCTTTACGGTGTTAAGTGTGCAGTAGTTTTCGTTCTGGCAGTGATATTCACACTGCTTAACCGAGCATTCGATGGAATGATTGGGAGTCTTGTTTTCCATTTCGAGGTACCTTCTTTTCATAATATTTTAAGCCGATTAAGCTCGACTTCGATATTATTCTGTACCGCACACACACAATTTAATCAGGTATTATCTGGAAGTTTTTGATAAAAGATATTTTTCGCGCAGCATCAGTGCCGCACCGTCGGAAGCACTTCGGCATAACGCACTCGGCTCTGTAACAATAAGCGGTGTACGCTCGCCGAGACTGCCTTGAAGATGCGAGGTAAGCTCTGTTTCGACCGCTTTACACTCGTCATCCGATTTACACGAAATATGTATCATTCCCGGATCAAGCATATAACAAAGCTCGGTCAATTTCGGATAAAGAACATCGCGTGACGGAATAAATGCCGAAATGTCACCTGCGCCGCCATGTGCACCCGTGTAAAGCCTGCCCCCGTACATTATCGCACCGTCAATGCCGTCAAGCAAGCGCAAAAACACCGCCATGCCGTTGTAATGAAACCTCTTTGCATTAGCGACGGCATATGCACGACTCGATACGGTAATAATTTCTGGTGACACACCGATCGCATCCGATATCTGTGAGGCACAAAGCTCCGTTTCACCATCGGGAACAATGCAGCCGATTCCCATAAGCTCACCACCGAGCAGCTCGCCAAAACGCATAAGTCCGCGTGCCATCATGTCGCAGACCGAGTCACCCGTATATTCATCGCAAAGTGAAAGTGATATATCATAAAGCCGTGCCTTTGGTTCACCTGTCAGATCAAAAATCAGCATACCGCTTGAATTTATAAGCTTGCATATGCCCGATTTACGTCCGACTGTACCGCTTGTCTGCTTATATTCCGTAACGATACCGCATTCACAAAGTAAATCGACCACCTTGCCGACTGTAACCAGACTGAATCCGGTAATATCGGATATACGTGCGCGGCTGAGTTCACCTGCTTCCGAGACAGCCTCGAAAACCGCCATTATACTGTTATTCTGATTTTGCACCGTATCACCTCGCGTTTCGGATATAATAACACTATGATTATACATGAAAAACAGATTTTTGTCAATATTTATATCACATCCGTCAAACGGAGAAAAAAGTAAATATTTTTAAAAAATCCCTTTGCCTACTTGAAAAAAATCCAAATATGTTATATAATTGAGAATATAAATAACCGACTTACAAACGGAGGTATATCTATGCTTAAAAAAATCACCGATATAATAACGGCTCAGCTCGGCTGTGACGCTGAACTTATAAACGAGGACTCCGCATTATTCGAGGACCTCGGTGCGGATTCGCTTGACCTTGTTGAAATACTGATGGCAGTTGAAGAAAACTTCGGCGTGTCCATTCCCGATGAAGAAATGCCCGAATTCAGAACAATTGCCGACATTATGGCTTATATAGATAACACATCCGAGGGCACAAATGAAGAATAAGACCGGAACACTCGCAAAGCTGGCACTCCTCGCGGCAACGCTTATCTGGGGAAGCTCCTTCATCATCGTTGAGGACGTAACGGACACGCTTCCGACAAATGCACTGCTCGCACTGCGCTTTATCACGGCGACGATCCTGCTTTCGGTGATATTTTTCCCACGTCTTAAAAAGCTTAATAAAGCGTACATATGGCGCGGTGCCCTTCTCGGAGTTCTGCTTTTCCTTGCATATATGACTCAAACGCTCGGAATCAGCTCACCCGAAAACACACCGGGAAAAAACGCATTTCTGACAGCGGTATACTGCGTGATGGTTCCGTTCATGGCATGGGGATTTTCGAAAAAACGTCCCGACCGTTATAATGTTATATCGGCGTTCATATGCATCATCGGTATCGGTCTCGTTTCGCTTAACGCTGACTTCACAATGGGTATGGGCGACATTTTAACGCTCATCGGAGGTGTCTTTTATGCCCTGCACATCATCGCCGTTTCGCGCTTTTCAAACGAACGTGATCCGCTTGTTTTAACGATAATACAGTTTGCATCAAGCGGCATCTGCGCATTGATACTTTCGCTGACAACCGAGCTCCCAAGGCTCACAACAGTAACACCGAATAAGGAACTCATCCTCGGCGTTGCATATCTCGCCGTATTCTGTACCGCAGTTGCGCTGACTCTCCAAAACTTCGGACAAAAATATACCGATCCCTCAACAGCCTCGATAATACTGTCGCTCGAATCGGTATTCGGAGTTGGTTTCTCGGTGCTGCTCGGACGTGAAACGCTTTCTGCGAAGATGTGTTTCGGTTTTGCACTTATCTTCATCGCGGTAATCATCTCCGAAACCAAGCTTGCGTTTATTTTTAAAAAGAAATGATAATATAACAAAAAATCAGGAGCCGTCTCTGCAATTAAGACAGCTCCATTTTGTTTGTTTTACTTTTCTTCTTCGTTACCTATAGAGATCTTCTTGTGAACGACCACCTCTGTGTCGTAGCAGGTGAAGATCTCGTCAACGTCAACCTTCTTCGGCTTCGGAGTAACGAGGCTGACGATCGGCACTGCGATAAGTCCGAGCACCATTGCAATCGCACCTGCGTTAATGGGAGACGCAATAAACTTTAAGAACATATTCGAAACGGTAAGTCCCACGCCGATGATAAAGCTTGTCCAAACGGAAGCGACCGTAATGCGCTTCGAATAGAGACCGTACATAAACGGCGCTAAGAACGCACCTGCAAGTGCCCCCCACGAAATACCCATGAGCTGTGCGATAAACGTGCTTGCCGACTGATACTGGAATATCGCGATACCTGCAGAGAGCACGATGAATACCGCAATGAAAATACGGATACTGAGAAGCTGATTCTTCTCGCTCATCTTTTTCGAGATGTTACCCTTTATGAGGTCAAGCGTTATCGTTGAGCTCGAGGTTAAAACGAGACTTGACAGCGTTGACA
This sequence comes from Clostridia bacterium, assembly GCA_017466685.1. Taxonomy (GTDB): domain Bacteria; phylum Bacillota; class Clostridia; order Oscillospirales; family CAG-272; genus Flemingiibacterium. The sequence continues at coordinate 58,599 of JAFTTS010000140.1, read as the reverse complement.
TCGATGCAGACAGAACAAGCACTATAACGATACCGATAAGAATATCGGGCAGCTTGTTAAGCATAGCAGGGATAACCGAGTCGTAAATAAGCGAACCGTTTGCGGCATATTCAAGTGCAGAACCGTCCGTCAGTCTGCCGAAGCCGCCGAGGAAATAACATCCTCCCGAAACAACGACTGCGAATATCGTTGAAATGATAGTACCCTGGCTGATCGCCTTTTCCGACTTGATAGCATAGAACTTCTGAACCATCTGCGGAAGTCCCCATGTACCGAGCGAAGTGAGCACAACAACGCCGAGAAGTCCCATCGGATCAGGGCCGAACATCGACGTGTAAGCTCCGTTCATTCCGGCAGGTGCACCCTCGGTGACTCCCGAAAGCTTGATAACAGCCTCAGTGAATCCGCCATGTCCCGAAAGCACGGCAATGATAACCGCAACAATACCGACAAGCATGATGATTCCCTGAATAAAATCGTTAACAGCCGTTGCCATATAACCGCCGAGGATAACGTAAACACCGGTGAGTACCGCCATTACGATGACACAAATCTCATACGGAATATCGAACGCCATACCGAAAAGTCTCGAAAGACCATTGTAAACCGATGCGGTGTACGGAATAAGGAAGATGAACGTAATAAGCGCAGCGGCAATTTTAAGTCCCTTTGAGCCGTAACGTTTTTCAAAATACTCGGGCATGGTTGAAGCACCGAGGTGATGAGTCATAACGCGAGTACGTCTGCCGAGTACGACCCAGGCAAGCAGACTTCCGATTATTGCGTTACCGAGACCGATCCAGGTTGCCGCCATACCATATTTCCAACCGAACTGTCCGGCGTAACCGACGAAAACGACGGCGGAGAAATAGGATGTACCGTAAGCGAATGCAGTCAGCCAAGGGCCAACCGAGCGTCCGCCGAGCACGAAACCGTTAACGTCCGTCGCCTTTTTGCGGCAATAAACGCCGACGCCTATAGTGATGGCAAAAAAGATAACGATCATAAGGATTTTTTCAAACATAAAAAAGTACCCCTTTCTTTGTGTCGGAGGGAGTTCAAAATAAAAACGCCCTTCCGTTTTTGTCAAGACGGTTTTGTATTTTTTTGAAAATATATGTCGAAAAAACGCGTATCTGTAAAAGTAGGCAGATTATAGACTCTAAAATGACGGATTTAAGATGAACGAGGGGGTTGACATCACTGTTTATATTTGCTATAATTTTATTGCTATAGAATATTTTTCGGAGGATACATTATATCAAGCTCTGCTCCCGAGGTTTTCGTATACGGCGAAGGCTTCGGGATTTCGCTTTTCATGCCGCGCTTCCGACGCTTTACTTTATTCTCTTGACAAACAGGTTAAAGTATGATATACTTACCATATATTATATACTTTCGGAGGCACAGCATGAGAATAGACAGTATTTTCAAATCTCATCCCGTCCTACTGTACGGCGGCATAGATGCTGTCAGTGGGCTTTTTTGTGCTGTCACCTCCAAAGGCTCAAGCATACCTGCCCGACAGACCGCCTGCCGGGATTTTTTGATATAGAGGTATCACATATGAAAGAAAAAACAAAAAAACTAAGCGGTGCAGAGATAATCGTCCGTACACTGATCGAAGAAAATGTTGATACGGTTTTCGGATATCCGGGCGGACAGATTCTGCATATATACGACGAGCTGCAAAAGAAACGTCGCCATATACGTCATATTTTAACGGCACATGAACAGGGTGCGGCACACGCTGCTGACGGTTTTGCACGTACCACAGGTAAGGTCGGCGTTGTTATCGCAACCTCCGGTCCCGGTGCATCAAATCTCGTAACCGGTATTGCAACGGCATATCTCGATTCGGTGCCGATGGTTGCCATAACGGGAAACGTACCGACAGATCAGATCGGACGTGACAGCTTCCAGGAGCTCGACATCGCCGATATCACCATGCCGATAACAAAACACAATTATATAGTCAAGGACATCCGCGAGCTTCACCGAATCCTGAAGGAAGCCTTCGCAATCGCACGTGAAGGACGCTGCGGACCGGTACTCGTTGATATACCCAAGGATATACAGATCGCGAAAACCGAGTTTACACCTGTATCACTCCCCGAAAAAAATCAGCCCGAGCCCTCGGAGGACGAGCTTTCTTCTGCTGCTGCAATAATTGAGAGTGCCGAGCGTCCGTTCATATACTGCGGTGGCGGAGTTGTCAGCGCAGGAGCAGGCGAGCTTGTCAAAGAGCTGTCTGAAAAGATCGATGCGCCGTGCGGTGCCAGCCTGATGGGACTTTCGGCAATCGAGCACGATTTTCCGTCAATGCTCGGACTTACGGGTATGCACGGTCACCCCTTTGCAACACGTTCTATGAAGAGCGCAGACGTTATCATCGCGATCGGCGCACGCTTTACCGACCGTGCAACAGGGGCACACGGAGAGATCGTCAAGGATGCCCAAATCGTACAAATTGACATCGATCCTGCCGAGGTTGACAAAAACGTCAAGGATGCGGCATATGTCATCGGCGAGATACGTCCTGTACTGACTGCACTTCTTGAGCGTATCAGGCCGCAAAAGCATCCCGAATGGAAAAAGACGGTTGCATCGCTCCCGTACAGGAAGAAAGCCGAAAACGACGATAAGCTCACGCCTTATAAAATCATCGATGCCGTTGCAGATTATTCACGCGGACTCAGTATCATAACCGACGTCGGCCAGCATCAGATGTGGACAGCACAGCGTTATCCGATATCGGGTGAGAGGAGCTTTTTAACAAGCGGCGGACTCGGAACAATGGGCTTCGGTATGGGTGCGGCAATCGGTGCATCCATAGCAAAAGGCGGCAAGCGTTGTGTGCTTTTCACAGGTGACGGCAGCTTCGGCATGAACCTCACCGAGCTTGCAACCGCTGTAAGCTATAAAATACCGCTTGTTATCATCATCATGAACAATAAATCGCTCGGAATGGTCAGAGAATGGCAAAACGCAATGTTCGGGCGCGAAAGTCAATCAGCTCTTGAGCGTAAAACCGATTTCACACTGCTCGCAAAGGCATTCGGTGCAGACGGTGCAAAGGTAAAAACCGTCAGTGAGCTTGACGCGGCACTGAAACGTGCATTTGATCCGAAGAACACGCTTCCGTTTGTTATCGACTGCGATATTATGCCGAATGAAACCACTGTAACCGATTAACAGGAGAAAAAACAATGAACAACAAATTCGTACTCGGCGTACTCGTTTCAAACCAATACGGTGTACTTATGCGCGTAACAAGCCTTTTCGCACGCCGCGGCTTCAACATCGACAGCCTTACCGTCGGTGAAACGGAGGACCGCGCATATTCACGCATAACCATCACCGCAACAGGTGACGACGCTACAAAGGAACAGATAATCAAGCAGCTGCGTAAGCTCCACGACGTTATCAAGATCGACTTAATGCCGCCGGAAACCACAGTCATCCGTGAACTTATGCTGATAAAGCTCCGTGCAACGGGACAGACACGGGGTGAGATCCTTGATGCCGTCAACGTTTTCCGCTGCAAGGTCGTTGACTTCACTCCGGATGAGCTCTGCATCGAAATGACCGGACAAAGCTCAAAGATCGATGCGTTTATTGACTTTGTCGCGCCGTACGGTATCATCGAAATGTGCCGCACGGGTGTCGTTGCGCTTGAACGCGGAAGCGGCTCGCTCATAAATCGCGGCAACGAATAATTTCATATAAGCAGTATAATAACACATAAAAGGCAGGAGAAAAAGTTTGACCAATCCCGAAACCACGGCACTTCCCAAGTTAACTCCATACACGGGAAGCTTTGCCGATAACGTCCTTCGCATCGCGCTTGATATCGGCGAGGGACTTTTAAAAAACGGCGCGGACGTTCACCGTGTCGAGGTCGCGATCGAAAAGGTATGTCGGACATACGGCGCGGCACATATCGACGTTTTCACGATTCATTCGCTGATCTTAGTCGCAATTTATATGCCCGACGGCACTCATTCAACCCAGTCAAGACGAATTTTCGATATCGCAAACCACTTAACAAGACTCGAGCTTTACAATGCCCTTTCGCGCAGAATATGCGAAGAAAAGCCAAGTATAGACGAGGTTGATGAGCAGATACGAAGGATCAAGCATGAACGCGTGTACCCGTTTTATCTTATACTTCTCGGTTACATTTTAGCGGCAGGAAGCTTTGCGGTATTCTTCGGCGGCACTCTGCGCGACGGTATCTCTGCAGCCCTCATCGCCATCGTGATGTATCTTTTCGATGAGGTGAAGATCGATTACTTCAACAAAATGGCAAAAACCACACTCGTTTCGTTTGTTTCGGGAATACTCGCCTGCCTTTGCGTGCGAATCGGACTCGGCGAAAACCTCGACATGATAATCATCGGAACGATAATGATACTCATCCCCGGACTATCCCTCGGAAACGCCATGCGTGATCTGCTCGGCGGTGACACACTGGCAGGAACACTCAAAATAGTACAGGCTGTCATCATTGCTGTAATGATTGCAATCGGTTACGCCCTCGCGATCCTTCTTTTGGGAGGTGTTGCAGGATGAATATAACAAACGAAGAGCTCATGGGCATAATCATCCGTCTGATCACCTCGATCACGGGTACGATCGGCTTTTCACTTATGTTCAAGGTACCGCGCAAACGCCTTTTCTGGGCAGCACTCGGCGGACTCACCACATCGGCAGTGTACGAATTGACGGCTGTGCTCGGCGGTGATCCGATGCTTTCGGCGTTTATGTCGTCACTGTTTATGGCGCTTTATTCGGAATTTTTCGCTCGTATACTTCATGCGCCGGCAGTAATATTCCTCTTCCCCTGTGCGATACCGATCGTCCCGGGACGCGGACTTTACTATACAATATATTATACGTTATTCTATAATCAGGAAAAGCTGCTCTTTTATGCGAAACCGACACTCAGTATAGCACTCGGTATCGCAGTCGGTGTAAGCTTTGCATCGATCATCGTGAGCGTACTGATGCATATATCAAAACGCTTTCACGAAAAAAAGCAGTGCGAATAAGAAAAGGATATACAGGTAATGGATAACAAAACCCTTCATGACAGGTTTCGGCATCAGCTTACAAATGTTCACGCAATTACGGTGCTTACCGTTTCCGTGATTGAAATCGTGGGATACATAATCATGGTTATCTCAGGTGTCGAAAGCTTTTCGCCGAAAAACGCTTATTTGTGGTACGGTGTTGTTTTTCCGATTGTTGTTAATGTAATTACGCATTTGGTTGCCAGAGCTATCGGTGAAAATCCGAAGGTCAGCCGTAAGCGAAAAAACAAATGTATCATTACTGCGGCTCTGATCACATCCTTTGTTGTTGCGGTGATTCATAAAGAATACATTGTAACAAGCTGTGCCTTTATTTTCCCCATTGTACTTTCCGCAATGTTCAATGACAGAAAGCTGCTTAATATGAGCTTTGCGGCTTCTGTTTTCATTCATGCCTGTGTCGGTGCCGCCTTTTGGATAGAGGAAGGAATAACGCTCACCACAGGACTTAATCTGCTTATATTGCTCGGCTTCACCTTCGTTTCTTACCTTTGCGGTATCATATCCATCAATTTCTCAGGGCAGAATTACATAACAATCGAATCTCAGGCAGAACAAAATGACAAGCTGATGGACGACGTACAGCGAGACCAGATGACCGGGCTTTATAACCACAATGCATTTACAAACAAGCTGGATGAAATGATAAAAGATCACAGTGCGGAAAATGCGCTTTGTTTGGTTATGGTGGACGTTGACAATTTCAAAAAGATCAACGACACATACGGTCACGACTGCGGCGACACTGTTCTGATCCACCTTGCCAAAACAATACAAAAGCATTGCACGCAAAACGACTCGGCTTACCGTTACGGCGGAGAGGAATTTGCGGTTATCTTTCTCGGAAAAAGCACGGATGCGGTCTGCGATATCATGCAAAATATACTTGATGAATTTCGCAGTTACACCTTTGCTTTTACAAGCTCACCCATAACATTCTCGGCAGGTGTTGCAAAATACACATCGGAGACAACAAGAGATACCTTTTTCGAACAGGCGGACAAAACCTTATATATGGCAAAGCACGAGGGTAAAAACCGTGTACTTGCTGCCCCAAAAAGTGCCGCCGTCAGATAAAATACAATACAAAAACCTCTCCATATTTTCGGAGAGGCTTAATTTTACACATTTATATTATTTGGCAGCATCCGTCTCATTTGCTTTGATAAGACGGTCAAGATAAGGTGTAACACCGAGCGACTCGGATATACGTTCATATTCCCTCATTGCCGCGGTGCACTTTTTCAGAGACGGTGACACAGCCCTGACTGCACGTATCATCAGATTTTTCGGCGTGTCATCGGGATCGATCAATTCAAGGGTTGTAACATTGTAACCGACCGATTCGAGACGTTTGACACGCAGTGCATCCGTCGCACAGTCGCAGAATTTCTGTTTAAGCATGGGATGGTCGAGTATAAACGCAAGCTCATCACGCATGGGGACATTCTCTGTCCTTACGGCAAGCTGCTTTGACATCTCATGGTGACAACACGGCGTTGAAAGAATGATACGAGCCTGCCATTTGATCGCATTCGCAAGCACAATATCCGTCGCAATGTCACAGGCGTGCAGCGAGATAACCATGTCGGGCGGCTCGGGCGGCTGATAATCGTTTATGTTTCCGCTGACAAAACGAAGATGCGTGAAATTCTGACGCTTTGCCGCCTCATTACAGTATTCGATAACGTCCTCCTTAAGGTCAACACCGTACATCCTGACCTCGCGTTTTTTGAGCACGGCAAAATAGTAATAAACCGCAAACGTCAGATAACTCTTGCCGCAGCAAAGATCGTAGATCACCGCAGGACGCTCCCTCGGCAACCCATCCTCAACGTCACGTATGATCTCAAGAAAACGGTTGATCTGACGGAATTTCGCCTGTTTTTTATCGTGTATACGTCCGTTTGAATCGGATATTCCAAGCTCACGCAAAAAACCTATGTCACGCGAGGTGTCAAGGATATATTTCTTTCCCTCGGCACTGACCTCGGTTTTTTCGGCATCCTGCATAAGCTTTCCCGAAATGTGTACACTGCCCGATTTCGAGCGTTTGATCTCAATATCCCCTGCAGTCGTTATTATGTTGACCTGACGGTAATCCTCAAGTGTCATACGGCAAAGCTCGGCAGTATCGTCAAGCGAAAGATTTCTTCTGAAGGTCTTGTTGTCACGAGTGAAGCGTTCAACAGCCAAAAGCATTGTGCCGTCAGACTTTTTGGCAAATGCGGCAACCTCTTTTTGTGTTGCTTTTTCCTCTGCTTTCGAGAAAATTGCTTTTTTAAGTATACGACGTCCGATAACGTCACTGAAAATTTCCGTTATTTTGTCGGCAGACATTGCGTCACCTCTTTAATCAATAGTTATTTTAATTGTATCATAAAATCCGCGGTTTGTATATTCATTTATTGTAAATTTTCATTTCAATATTAACAAATTATGCTTTATTTTTGCCTGTATGTGGGCTATAATTAAAAAAACATCACATTTTACCGAAAGGCTTGCAATGAATATAAAAAACGCCCTTAAAAATCTCGGTGCGGCTGTCCTCTACCTTGGCATTTACCTCGGCTGTCAGTTTGCCGTTGCCTTCGGTGCACTTTTCTTTGTGGGAGATGTCAATAAATATCTCGCTCATTTAAGCGTGATCGCATCGGTGCTGACAATCGCCATCTACATCCTTATTTTCGTCCTGCGAAGAAAAAATGTCACAGTCGAGATCGGAATCAAAAAAATCCGACCGGTAAGCTATGTACTAATGCCGATATTCGGTGCGGCAGTCAACGTCATAATGGCATATATCCTCGCATTGATCCCCTTTCCCGAGTCGTGGCTTAATGAGTACGAAACCGCAATATCCATGATAACCGCTCCGAATGACGTAATGGCGATCATTTACACCGTTCTGCTCGCACCTCTCTGCGAGGAAATAACAATACGCGGACTCGTTCACACCCGTATACGCAGAATACTGCCGTCATTTGCGGCGATGATCATTTCCTCCTGCATTTTCGGTATGATACACGGCATAACGATACAGGTGATCTACGCTTCTCTGCTCGGGCTCCTGCTCGCATGGGTGTTTGAAAAAAGCGACTCACTTTTAGCCTCGATACTTTTCCACATCGGCTTTAACACCTGTGGACTCCTTATCCCGTTATACCATGGAAATCTGCCGATTCTCGTAGCCGTCTGTACAGCGATATCGGTCGGAACGGTTATGTATATTCAGAATACATCGGAACGAAAGATCGAATTTATCGGAAAATATTAACAAGTTTACAATTTGCTCTTGAAATTACATCAAAGATACGCTATAATATTGTAGAATGAATATTTTTTTGGAGGTTATCATGCTTAATTTATTTCTTGAAAGCGCACCGAAGACCGCTGACCCGAATACTACCGGTGGTGGTATGGGAGGACTCGGTACGATCATAATGCTCGTTGCAATGGTTGCTATCTTCTATTTCCTCATGTACAGACCGCAGAAGAAGGCTGAAAAGGCAGCAGCAGATATGCGCAACTCGCTTGAGGTTGGCGACGAAGTTTCAACGATCGGCGGTATCATCGGCGAGATCGTCAGCATTAAGGAAGATACCGTTGTTATCGAAACCAGCCGCAACGGTACAACCATCCGTTTCCACGTCAGCGCAATCAAGTCTGTTGACGTAAAAGCATCGGACAAATAACATAAGTCGACTTCCCACGGCATATAAATTAGTAAAATTATTTGTATGTCAGGAGGAGTCAGCTTGATAAACACTAAACCAAAGGACGAAGCCGCAGGATTAAGAGAACTGCTCTTTGCCTCACTCAGGGGTATACTGATCGCAGTCGCGGCAACACTGCTGTTATCGCTTATACTGACCGCAGTTGCACTTATGACAAAGGATCCCAAAGGTCTTATCGGCATATTTGCTTATGCTGTGCTCATCATCGCATCACTGCTCGGCGGTGTCACTGCGAGTAAAACCGATACGGAGCAAAGGCTCGGCGCATCTCTTGTAAGCGGCGGCGGATATGTTCTTGTCATGTGGCTGTTTTCGCTCTTTTTACGGTCGGATACTTCTGAGAGCGCATCACCGTTATGGACGGTAATCGTTTACATCGGGTGTATCGCCCTGTCGCTTGTCGGCAGTGTTGTTGCAAGACCGAAGCGGACACGCATCAAAGAGGGAAAAAACAGTGTGACAGCGCGCTTGAGACGTCAGCTTGGCAAACGGACCTGAGTTTATATGCGAAGTGTTTTATTCTCCCGTCCGATGTGGCGGGGGATATTTTTACGTGTTCAAAAGGAAGGAATACAAAATGGTACATACATTCAAATTCGGCGGTCAGCGCATCGCGTACGATAACGTATCGGGACTGGTGCTTCCGCTTTCCGAGCTTGCATACAAAATGCTCGACTATATTGAATTGCCTATGCCGAAGGAATGCTCGTCAGCACTCAGATACGATCTCGCGAAATATGACAGCGCGGCAATCGGCGAAACATATAATGAGCTTTACGCACTTTACCGTGACGGCAAACTTTTTGCGGAGGGCAAGGGCGAGAGTGAAACAGTACACGGCGGCGCGGCAATCAAGGTCGGCGACACAGTATGCACACGTACCGATCCTCACATTTTCGATATCGTAAAGAAGCTTGCAGAGGATGGCGAGGATGTTACGATCAGCATCGTGGATTCGCCCGAAAACCTCCCTGCATTCACGGAGGAGGACGTTCCGACAATCGCAAGGCAGCTTGAAAAAATCGCCAAAGAGCAGGTCAAGCGTGCACGTGCAGGAGCAGACGAAAAGCCGTTCACCGCATTTGAAAAACATATTCCGGCAACACATGACGAAGAATCCTGCGCAGGCTGTTGGGCATTCAAGCTTTGTTCGCTGGCGTCTGCGCAAAATGCGAAATGTGAGCTTGAAAAGAAGCGTATCGAATGCGTAATGATGTGCGAAACCGCAGCAAAATAATAAATTTCAGGAGTTGTTCTACGAAAGCAGCTCCTTTTTGTTTAGAGAGATTTCATGTGAAGTTTGAAGAATCGTACTTTGCCCTCTCCGACTCGCTTCGCTCGCCACCTCTCCCGGCGGGCGAGGCTATAAGTTAGTCAAAGCAGCCAAACAATGTTCCGCTGTAAAACGAAACTTGTCTGCACAGACTAACTTTTTTGCAGTGAAAGAAACAGGGGAGTGAAGCCGCCCTCGTAAGGTGGCGGCTCGATGTGTACAGGTGTCAAAGCGAATTGGAGCGTTAGCGACTGAGCGCAACCCGGGCGTAAGGCAAGGAGGTGCAAAGGGGAGTATGAGGGGAATAGGAAACTGCGCAGCTGGTTCCTGCTCCCCTCATGTATTACGCGAAATTCGAAGCGGCGTACTTTGCCCTCTCCGTCTCGCTTCGCTCGCCACCTCTCCCGGAGGGCGAGGCTTTATGTTAGCCAAAGCAGCAGAACAATATTCCGCAGTAAAACAAATCAAAAAAACACTGAAAATTTACAATATATTATAGCAATTTTCGAAAAAATGTAGTATACTAATTACGTGTATGCATTTTACGTAAAGTTTTCGCTGAAAAATGCATGAAAAGTAAAATAATTCATTTTGAATCGGAGATATATAACTATGAAGCTGATAGACAAAATTTTCGGAACATACAGCCAGCGACAGGTGAAAAAGCTCATGCCCACCGTTGACGCAATCGATGCGCTCACACCCAAATATAAGGCAATGAGCGACGATGAGCTGCGTTCTATGACCGACAAATTAAAGGCTCGCCTGAGTGGCGGCGAAACACTCGATGATATTTTAGTCGATGCTTTCGCAACTGTGCGTGAAGCGGCTGACCGTGTACTCGGTAAACGCCCGTTCAGAGTACAGCTCCTCGGCGGTATCATTCTGCACCAGGGACGTATCGCGGAAATGAAGACCGGTGAGGGTAAAACTCTCGTTGCAACCCTGCCGGCATATCTTAACGCTCTCACAGAAAAGGGCGTGCATATCGTAACCGTTAACGAATACCTCGCAAAAACGGGCAGTGAAGAAATGAGCAAGGTGTACGGCTTCCTCGGACTCAAAACCGGACTCATTATCCACGATCAGACCAAGGAAGCAAAACGCGCCGCATATAAAGCCGATATCACTTACGGTACAAATAACGAATTCGGCTTCGACTACCTGCGCGATAACATGGTAACCTATAAGGAACAGCTTGTTCAGCGCGACCATGTATTCGCAATCGTTGACGAGGTTGACTCGATTCTCATCGACGAGGCAAGAACACCTCTCATCATTTCAGGCGCAGGAGCAAAGTCCACCGATCTTTACGATAAGGCGGATAAATTCGTCAGAACTCTGAAGAAATTCGTTATCAAGGAGCTCGACTCCAAGGAGCTCAACGAAGATTACGATGCCGATTATATCGTAGACGAAAAGGCGAAAACCGTAACGCTCACCGGCAGCGGCATCAAGAAGGCGGAGACATATTTCGAGCTCGAAAACCTCTCCGATCCCGAAAACTCCACAATTTCGCACCATATCAATCAGGCAATCAAGGCTCACGGTAATATGCAGCGCGACGTAAACTATATCGTCAAAGACGGCGAGGTGCTGATCGTTGACGAATTTACGGGACGTGTCATGCCGGGACGCCGTTATTCGGACGGTCTGCACCAGGCAATCGAGGCAAAGGAACACGTTGACATTCAGAAGGAAACCAAAACTCTCGCAACGATCACCTTCCAGAATTTCTTCCGTCTTTACAAAAAGCTCTCCGGTATGACCGGTACAGCTCTGACCGAGGAAAACGAATTCCGTGAGATCTATTCGCTCGACGTTGTTGAAGTTCCCACCAATATGCCGATGATCAGAAAGGACCACCGCGACGTGGTTTATAAGAACATCAAGGGCAAATATGACGCGATCGTTGAGCAGATCAAGGAATGCCACGATAAGGGACAGCCGGTCCTCGTCGGTACTGTTTCGATCGAAAAATCCGAGGAGCTTTCAAAGAAGCTTAAGCTCAATGGTATACCTCACGTCGTTCTTAACGCGAAATATCACGAAAAGGAAGCTGAGATCGTCGCTCAGGCAGGTAAGCTCGGTGCCGTCACCATTTCAACAAACATGGCAGGACGCGGTACGGACATCATGCTCGGCGGTAACGCTGAATTCTTAGCCAAGAACGACCTGCGTAAGCTCGGCTATGATGAATCGGTTATCGTCGTCGCAACCGGAATGGCTAACACCGATGACGAGATCGTTCTCGAAGCACGCAAGAAATATCACGAATCTCTCGAAAAATACAAGCTCGAAATCGCACCCGAGGCTGATAAGGTACGCGAGGCAGGCGGTCTCTTTATAATCGGCACGGAGCGTCACGAAAGCCGCCGTATCGATAACCAGCTGCGCGGACGTTCGGGACGTCAGGGAGACCCCGGTGAATCACGCTTCTTCCTCTCGCTCGAAGATGACCTCATGCGTCTTTTCGGAAGCGAACGCGTTATAGGTATGGTTGAACGTCTCGGACTCGAGGAGGATCAGCCGATTGACGCAAACATCCTTTCCAATGCAATTGAGGGCGCACAGAAGCGTCTTGAGGATCAGAACTTCCAGCGCCGTAAGACCGTCCTCGAATATGACGACGTAATGAACCAGCAGCGCGGAATCATATATAAGCAGCGTCGCTCGGTGCTTGACGGTGCAGACCTGCGTGAAACCGTGCGCGGCATGATCGACGAAACCATCGAGATCGGCGTTGACACTCACACCGTCTCCGAAAATCCCGCAGAATGGAATATCGACGCAATACGTTCGCATTTCTTCGGTCTGCTCTGCCGTGAGGATGATTTCAAGTATACCGATGAAGAACGTGCATCCCTCAAGAAGGATGACATCAAGAAGATTCTCCACGAGCGTGCCGATGCACTTTATGAAACCAAGGAGACCGAGTTCGGCGACCGTATGCGTGAGATCGAACGTGCGGTACTTCTGCGTGCAGTTGACCAGAACTGGATGAATCATATCGACGCGATGGACGACCTGCGCAGCTCTGTCGGACTTCAGGCATATGCACAGCGCAGTCCCATAAACGAGTACCGTTTCGCCGGCGGAGATATGTTCGATGACATGATCGCACAGATCCGTGAGGATACAACACGTATGATCCTTGCAGTCTCGCCTCGCCGTGATACGGAGATCAAACGTGTTGAGGTTGCAAAGGCAACAAGCGAAGGCTTCGCGGGCGGTGCACAGACTCGTCCTGCCGCAGCAACGAATCGCGGATCCGCATCACAAACAGGTATCGTCAGCCCTACAGCACGTACAACTCCCAAGGTTGGCCGTAACGATCCCTGTCCCTGCGGAAGCGGAAAGAAATATAAGAAGTGCTGCGGAAGCGGAATGACAGACACAGCTGAATAATATAATAAAAAAAACGACTGCGCTCTCACTGTGGGGGCGCAGTTAAAAAAGGAATTTACATATGGGCTTCGGTTTTCTCTTTATCGGATACTTTTTCCTGCTGTTTTATCCGCTCGACACGATCGGTATGCTGCCGAATCTTTCGATCATCGGCTGTGTTCTGATGCTTGCCGCCATGAAGCGGTTAATTCAGTATTGTCCCGAAAACAAGTCGTTCAAGGCGGCAAAATATGCGCTTGTACTCTTGTCTCTTTTCTCTGCCGCAATGCTCGTGCTTAATTTTATACCGGCGGACACCACCTCTGCCGATTCTGCTTCGGCGGCTTCAATGGGCACGATCTGTATATACTCGGCAGTGCTCCTTGCAAAGCTCACACTCTGTATATACTCGATAACTCTGTTTCTCGGAATACACCGCCTTTCAAACGAGGTCGAGCTTCCGAAGCTTGCCTCTGCGGCAACACGAAGAATAACAGTAACCGGTGTTTTCGGCGCGGCAATGCTGCTTTCGGGTATAGCCGAAATAGTGATATCGTCGACAGCTACAGTAAACGACGAATTTCGTATGATCGTAGCCTATGTCGGACTGTTTTCAAGACTGCTTGAATATGTATGTATTCTTGTGAATCTCCTGCTTATCTTCTCCTGCTATGCGAAAATATGCCTTGAGGGAGACGAGGATATGCCATACCGTGAGGACGTTTTCGATAAGATCATCGCATGGACAAAACGAAATAAAAAATAAGCAAAAGGAAGGATATCTGATATGGTGACAAGCAAAAGAGAACACACCACCGTGCCGCCGAAAAAACGTCTCGGATACGGATATTTCATCGCCGCTGTCATTTTTATATTCAATCCGTGCATCAACATTGTTGACATCCTGCCCGACTTTTTCGGCTATATGTTTTTATTAAAGGGACTTGAAAAATGGGCAGATCTTTGTCCCAACATTGCAGACGCCGTGCAGGGACTCGGTAAGCTTCGCTGGTATATGCTCATAAAGCTCCCGGCGATCATTCTCATTCCGATCATGAGGGATGACACGCTCACTCTTCTGCTGACGTTTGCGTTCATACTGATCGAGCTGATATACGCAATTCCCGCCGCAGGACGTATCTTTGACGGACTTGAATACTTCGGAACACGCTTTGACGGCAAGGCGGTATTTAACGGCCTCAAGGATCTGCGTCTTTTAACAAACATTTTCTTTATTGCAAAATCCGTACTCTGCCTGATCCCCGAATTTACGTCCCTTTCAGACTATGAGTATTCAGGCTATATAACCTCAACTCCGCAGTTTGATCTTTCGCAGTATAAAAACCTTTTCGTGCTTGCAGGAGTGATACTGTCACTTCTCATCGGCATTCTCTGGCTTGTCAATACACTTCCGTATATACAGCGCATATCAAAGGACACGCCGTTTCTTGAACGCATACTTCACGATTACGACCTCGAGATAACCGATAACGTCGGAATCGGAATACGCCGCAGTCTTCATACCGTGATTGCCTTTTTGGTTGCAGGCTTCGTCTTTTTCCTGAATATGTGGTTTGACAGCGTGAACGTAATACCGACCTTCATCGGTGCTCTGTTCATATTTGCCGCCATGCTGAAGTTAAAAAGGGTATCGCCTGTTTCGGGTGTATCCATCGTCGCTTCGGTTATATTCACACTCGTTTCGGCAGTTACATTCGGCGTGTCGTTTACATTCTCTGTAAAATACGACCTGCGCGCGATAACGCTCGGAGTTGCCGATCCCGAGGTAGTCACGCTGTATAACCTCTCGGTGACCTTGTCTGTCATTGAATATGCCATAATGGGACTGACAATGCTTATGATAATGCGAGAAATACTCGTCCTCGCCAAAGCACATCTCGCTCCCGACCCCGATATAAAGGACGAGCGTTTGATTGCTATATACAAAAATCATCTGCGTTCAGTGAAGAACAGCATCATCAAAGGTGCCGTGCTCTTTGTCATCGCGCTCTTTTCAAATGCCGTCTACATTTTCATGCGAGCCGATATAAACGCCGCATTCTGGCTTATCCCGTTTATTCTGACGGGCATCTGGCTTGTCTATATGATAAACGTCCTCTGGCAATTGTACAGTCAGATTGAATATAAATACACTTAATAAAAATCGGAGTTGTCTTTTAAATACAGACAGCTCCTTTTTGTATGTTTAATTAAAATTCAATATTGCGGTCAAGCCCGTGAATGAAACCGTTTGCATCCGCCGAGCATACGTCACCGCCGATCACCTTGTTTTTGTGAACGAGGAAATTGACATACACTTCCCCGTCGTAACCGGGATAGTTTGTGACTCGATATGTATAGCGCATAACTTCTTTTTTGAGATATTTGGTAAGATCAAAACCCTGCTTTCTCTGAAGCTCGTTATAGCTCTGATACACCTTGTCAAACTCCGCAGGGATCGTCACCTTAACCTCCTCAACGGGCGTAGGCTCAACCTCCCAACCAAACTGACGCAGGAACTCTATGCGATCCTCGGCATTCTTGATCTTATCAAACTTCACCTTTTCAACCGTTTCAAGCACGCCGTCAGACATCGCCGGTTCTGCAGCCGGAATAAATACAAGAAGTGTAACAAGTGCCGCCAATGCCAGCACGGTAACGCCGAAAAATTTCAGTGTACTTCCCCTGAGTGAATATACAAACATGGTTTAATTCCTCCGATTTCTTTTCAGTTGTTACATTATATTTATCATTCGGAAGAAATATTACCGAGAAAGCACAAAAATATTACAGCAGCAAATAAAAAAGGGAGAACCGAAACGTCCTCCCAAAGTTTTTAATTATTACTCAGCCTCAACAGGTGCAAAGATATATTCGATAACGTCGCCCTCTGCAACGGTAACAGAACCTGCGTGACCGTCCGGGATTTCACCGTTGATGGTAAAGTGCCAAGCATAGTAGATACCGGTTTCCTCGTCGGTATATGTCGCGTAATCGTCAATAGCCTTTACAGATGATCTGCCGTTTGCATTTTCTTCAATGTCATATACCATATCGTACGGTTCTTCTGTAACTCTGAGAACGTCGATAACAGTGGGATTCTCGCCGGGAACTTCAAGATCTATCGTTCCATCAGCGAAATAATCTGTAGACTGTTCCGGATTCTCCTCGGACGGAACCGAGATTTTAAGTTTTACATTCGTCACAGCGGAACCACCGCATGATGCCATAGAAAGAGCGAGCATAACGCAAGCAAGTGCAAGAGCGAGAATACGTGTAAATTTCATTTTAAAATCCTCCATATTTTAGTATAAGCACGGTGTGAAATGATAGTGCACACATTTTATGTTGCTTATGGATATATTATACTCTTTTATTCTAAATTTGTCAATAGAAAATCGTTGTTTTTTGAAAGCTATATTAATTTGTTGCTACCTGTTTTTGAAAGAGCGTAATCGGTGTTTGCCGTACTATCGCTTGTGCAGTGCTTTCCGAGGGGACAGGAACCAACTCTCGCCACAGTTTCCCGTCCCCTCGGGCACCCCTTACCTTCCTTGGGCGGTCTTCTCGGCACGCTCAGTTCGCCTACGGCTCACAATTCGCTCGTATAACGGTAATCGTTCGTTTTCGCCAACTGCGTCGGCGAGAAAAGTTAGATTGGAGCAGTAAAACGATGTTCAACGGTAAACGAAACTTACCTGCACAGACTAACTTTTTTGCAGTAAAATAAACAAGGGAGTGAAGCCGCCCTCGTAAGGTGGCGGCTCGAGGGGTATAGGTGTCAAAGCGAATTGTGAGCGAAGCGAACTGAGCGCAAATCGGGCGTCGGCAAGGAAGGGTGGGAGAGCTCGAGAACACTCGCTGAAAGCGATGTGTAGTGGAACAACTGTGCAACTGGTGTCCATCCCTCTCGAATTTACGCGAAGCTCAAAGCAGTATGCCTCGGAATTACCCTCTCCGTCTCGCTATGCTCGACACCTCTCCCAAAGGGCGAGGCTAAGTTAGTCAGAGCAGCAAAACGATGTTTTGCAATAACCCCAAACATCGCAGAAAAACCTTTCCGTTAAACTTTAAGTAAAGTCCCCATTTATATCCATCAATTAAGAATAATGATTCCCAAGTTCAGATATGCGGCAAAGAAAAGCCACGCGAGATATAAAACCATTACTGCTGCCGCAACCTTGTATATGCGTGAGAAGAAAATGATAATAAAAAACGTCAGTATTATCATCACAATGATCGCACAAAACGCCGCAAAAAACGCGCCTGCACCAAAGAAAAGCGGCGACCAGATAAAGTTGAATACCATCATGATCACAAAAAACAGCAGTCCTTTATATTTTTCGGATTCGACCGAACGCTCACACGAACACGTCACCGCTCCTGTCGCACCTCCGATAAGTATGTAAAGCACCGTCCACACTATCGGAAAAAGAAACGCAGGTGGCGAAAGGGGTGGGCGTTCAAGCTCACGGTAAAGCGTGGTCGGACCTGCAACAATTGCGCTGAGTACACCGCAGAGAAGGATTATAACTGCACCGATTATGACACAGCGAAAATTGATGCGCGAAAGCTCGGAGCGTACCTCACAGGAAATTTTACGCTTGATTTTTTTAATATACGACATAAAAATCACCTCACACCAAATGTATGAGGTGACCTTTGATTTAATTCATAGAAAATATCATTCGTCCAAATCTGCAGTATCCTCTGCACCGTCGGATGTATCCTCGAACCCGGTGTCCTCTGCGGTATCCTCGGGTGAGGTATCATCCGTATCCTCGAAGTCAGTATCCTCCGGCTCGGGTTCGTCAACGTGATGCTCGTAACAGTAACTGTTATAGAAGCGTGCGCCGTTAGTACCGCTGTAACCGGGATACTCGCCTGTGGCATAAAGTCCGATATAGAACGGCAAATCGCCAACCGTCGGCATCGCTGTTCCACTGCCCACTTCACGGTAAGTGTACTGCGCATCCGTGACCTTTACGTTCATCGGGAAAACACGGTCAACCTTCAAAAGGCCAACGCTCTTTATGTTTTCCTCGGGACATCCTTCATGTGCCACGCCGCCGGTGACGATATCGTAATCGACCATAACGTGACAGTCACAGAACTCCGTCGGGACAGTCGCCGTCGTGAAATAACCCGTTTCGGCACGGTTTCCGCGAGGATCGGCATAGCAGGCTGAGCTCATCAGCTTACCCGAATCCTTACAGTAAGTTGCCGTGATAACGCCGTCCGCCGTTTCAAACGATTTAAGCGGCTCGTCTCCATTAAGATATTTTTCATGAAGCTTTGTCATGATTATATCCCATGTGACCGTTCCGGGATTCCAAGCAAGCGTTCCGAGAGTCTGCGGAATTTCGTAACCAAACCAGATTCCGCCGACATAATAGGGAGTGTAACCGATAAACCAACGGTCAACGTCACTCGATGTCGTACCGGTTTTGCCTGCACAGTCGACCTTGCTCTTGAGTGTGACCGATGTCGCCGTACCGCGATTGACAACGTTCTCAAGCATCTTGGTCATAATTGAAGCCGTCTGCTCGCTTATTACAACATAGCTCTCGGATTTATTCTCGAGAATGACGTTACCCTCTGAATCGAGCACGCGAAGCCATGTACGCGGCTTATTGTAGACACCGCCGTTGGCAAATATCTGATATGCAGCCGTGATTTCAAGGTTGGTAACACCGTAGTTCATACCGCCGAGTGCAAGTGCAGATAAGTCCTTGTCCGTGATTCCGACTCCGCCCGAAAGCTCTGCATATTCGATAAAGCTGTTCATCTGAAGCTTGTTTTTAACGAAATCAAACGAAGTATCCGGCGTAAGCTCCTGAAGGATACGTACGGCAACCGTGTTGACCGAGCGTGTGACCGCATCGTTAACAGTCGTAAGTCCGCCGTAAACCTCGGGCAGGTTCTTCGGCCATGCTGACGGATTCAGTTTTTCCTCGTCGGTCTCGGCATAGTTGAACATAACCGGAACATCGTCGTAAACGCTTCCGTATGTGATAAGACCGTATTCAACTGCGGGCGCGTATACAGACAGCGGTTTTATCGACGAACCGGGGGAGCGTGTCGTTTCGGTTGCCTTATTAAGCAGCAGATTCGCTTCCTTTGCGCCACGTGCACCGACAAGACCGAGTACGTCACCCGTTGCCGGATCGACTATGACCGCCGATGACTGCGGCTGAACGGCATTGTTAGTTCTCGGGAAGTTTGAATCGTTTGCGTAAACCTCCTCAAGAGTTGCCTGAACCTCGGGATCCTGGAGAGTTATGATCTGCAGACCGCCCGTGTATATAAGGTTATAAGCCATTTCAAGGTTATATCCCTTTTCCTTGACGAGCGCATTGGCAACCTCACGCATAACCTGGTCTGTATACCACGAGTTTGATGTGACCGAGGCATCCTTCGCGCGTCCCTGATAGTCGAGAACCAACTCTTTTCCGTATGCAGCGTCAAATTCTTCCTTGGTGATATAACCCTGGTCGAGCATTTCCTCAAGGATGGTATCACGTCTCTCAGCCTGCTTATCGGGATTCTGAATGGGATCGTATCTTGTCGGCGAATTGGTTATCGAAGCGATCGCCGCACATTCGATAAGCGTCAACTCGGAAACATCCTTATTGAAATAGGTATAAGCCGCCGCCTGAACACCGTAACAGTTCTGCGAGAGGTAAATATTATTGAGATATAATTCAAGGATCTGCGTTTTGTCAAGCTGTTTTTCGAGATTGAGCGCACGCAGTATTTCCTGAATCTTACGCTGAGGCGTGTAATCCTTATCATCCGTCAGATTCTTGACCGTCTGCTGGGTTATGGATGAACCGCCACCCTGACTTTCTTTAAACGGAACGAAATAGTTGAGTATCGCCGCTCCGGTACGCCAGATATCAACGCCGTTGTGACTCCAGAAACGTTTATCCTCAATTGCAACAAAGGCATCAACAAGATCCTCGGGAATCTGCGTATAAGGAACCCAGACGCTGTTTTCCGAGCCGTAAAGCTGTTCATCCTTGATCTCGACCATAGTACCGATACGGTTTTCGCGGTCGGTATAATTCATATAGTAGATCTTGGTGGTCTGACTCGAATTCATGCGGAAGATTGACGGATCGATTTCCGGATCGATGTAGTTTTTAACGTAAACCGCAAAAACGGTTGCAACGATTATTCCGGTTATGAAGCAAACGAGCAGGAGCGTCAGCAAAGCGTTGAGAATATATGAAAATATCCGCTTGATGACCTTACCCACAAGCTTACCCGAAGCCGCAGCCTCACCTGACCAATCGGTCTTTTTCTTTTTTTCGGTTTTTCTTTGGTTACTGTTCAATTTAAAAATTCCCTTTCAAAAACAAGGTTATCTATAGTAAAAAGACGAAATTATGAGTGATTTTGTTTCAATATTATAACGTAATATAATTAAATTTTTATGAATTATCATCCTGCGCTGTGAAAATTTTAAACGGGTTCTATATCTTTTTTTGCTTCAGCCACGGGAGCTTCGGTGAAATTACGCTCACAAACGCTGCCGTAAATATAAGCAAGCACTATAATAAGCACGCCGACTGCGACTGCGCCGAGATCAAAATCAAACGCATATTTTATCGCATCGGGGTCGCTTGCAAACGTCTTGACAAGAAGATAATTGTAAAAGCTTCTGATAACGGCAATGAACGTACTTCCGACCATGACCGAAAGACCGATATAAATGACATAACGGGGATTCTTCAGGTTATATTCATCGCCCTTTGCAATATTTTTTGCAAGCTTGGAGAGAAAAAGCGTCGTCGGAGCTAAAATACAGAATATCGCCGCAAGCATCATCAGCTCGGCAAACGCAACCGTCTTGATATCCCAGCTTCCAACGCTCTTGTCTATCACGCGTATACCGTTGCCGATCGTTATTGAATATTCATTGCCGTCAAAGGTCATATAAGGCGGAAGCATCATGTCCTTTGCTTCGGTGCCGACAAAGAGAACTATAAGTGCAATTATCGCAAGGAGAAAAACACCGACGAAAAATGCATAGTAAAGTCCCTTGAGTATCGGCGACGAAATTTTCGCGGCAGTCACAATTTTGCGATACTTGTAATTCTTTTTGGGTTCGTCCTTCTTTTTTGAAAAAATACTCATTTTTATATCCTCCTATTTTACAACCACGTTATCGTCACCGAGAAGCGCTTTGAGCTCACCGATAACAAAAGGTGATGCACCAAGACGTACACCCGTCATGCGTTTATATTCACCCGTGGATTTGTCGTAAAAAATAATTTCCGCCGTACCGTCGCAGAAAATGTAACAAAGATTCTGCACTTTCATAAAAATGCGGTCAGCTTCACTTGTTGATTCAACGCGAAGATAGATTTTCTGCACTGACGTCACAGCCTGTGATGAAGCATTTCTCTGCATCGGAGCGTTATCAGACTGTCCTCCCGATGCATAAAGGTTGACTGCCGGTGCTGCACGTCTGCCGCTGACATGGTAAACCTCGCCGTCCTTTTTGAGTGTAGGCGGCGGTGGTGTCACCTCGTTCCCCGTCCTTTGCGGCATTTGCGGTCGGTTTTGCAGATAATCCCCACGTCCTTTATAACGGTTCACCTCGGGAAGTGCGGACTTGTCACCGAAATGCTCGTTATCATCGAGTAAAATCGCCGTGCGGCAAAGTATCTTGGGTTCTTCATCGTCACGGATGGATATCTGACCGACAATACATACCGCGGCATCGACAGACAGCATATGTCCGATCTGCTCGAAGGTTTTCGCAAAAACAACGACCTCTATCTCGCCGAGCCTGTCTTCAAGAGTCAGAAACGCCATCTGCTCACCGGCTTTGGTAACCTTGGTCTGCCTTGAGGCAATAACACCGCAAAGCGTGACCGTTTGTTTATCGGAAAATACAGCATCGGTTTCGTCCTCTTCCGAGAATGAAGACAAAATATCGTTTATTTTCGTGGGTGATATTTTTTCGATATGCGCTCTGTAATCTTCAAGCACGTGTCCCGAGAAGTATATTCCGGCAGCTTCCTTTTCAAGTCTTAACCTATCCCTGAATGCAAGCTCGGGAATATCGGGATATTTGAAAGCTTCAGCCTTAACGGTGTCGTCAAGTCCCATTGAAAAGAGATCAAGCTGTCCCTCAACGTTAACTCGGCTGCGCTCCTGATAGTGATCGATTATCATCTCATAGGTAAGAAGCAGCTGACTTCGGTAAATTCCGAGACTGTCAAACGTACCGCTCTTGATAAGTGCCTCAACCTGACGCTTGTTCATATCCTGCCCGTACATACGCTCGATGAAATCCTCAAACGAACTGAATGGACGTATACGACGCTCGGCAACGATACGCTCAATAAATCCCTCGCCTAAATTTTTCAGAGCAAGCAGACCGAAACGGATATAACTGCCGTCCTCGGTCACGGTTGCACGGTAAGCGGCGATCGATTCGTTAATATCCGGCGGAAGAATGCTGATATTGTAACGGTTACATTCAGCCACATATTCCGCAGTCTTGACGGCACTTCCCATAACAGAGGTCATCAGCGCAGCAAGATATTCGCAAGGATAGTGACTCTTCAAATAAGCGGTACGGTATGAAATTATCGCATAAGCCGCCGCGTGACTCTTATTGAAGGCGTACGAAGCAAAGCCCGACATCTCGTCAAACAGCTCGTTCGCAACATCCTCGGAGATCCCGTTCTTGCCTGCACCCTCAACGAATACGGCACGCTCACGTTCCATATCCTCGGCTTTTTTCTTCGCCATCATTCTGCGGACAAGATCGGCACGTCCGAACGTATATCCTGCAACGCTTCGGCAGACCTGCATGACCTGCTCCTGGTAGACCATACAGCCGTATGTGACGTCGAGTATCGGTTTAAGAAGCGGAGTTTTATAGGTTATCTTATCGCGGTTTTTGCGATTTTCGATGTATTTCGGTATCGAATCCATCGGGCCGGGACGGTAAAGTGAGATCGCGGCGATAATGTCCTCGATACAGTCGGGACGAAGCTGTGTCAGCATTTGACGCATACCGCCCGATTCAAGCTGGAAAACGCCGTCTGTATTGCCCGACGAAATAAGTTCATACGCCGCCTTATCGTCAAGCGGTAAAGCCTCAACGTCAAAATCGGGGATACGCTCACGGATCTGCTTTTCCGTGTCGGAAATTATTGTAAGATACCGTAAGGCAAGAAAATCGAATTTAAGGAGTCCGAGTTTTGCCGAGGTGTCCATATCAAACTGCGTGACGGGGACATTGCCGTTCATTGAAAGCGGCACATATTCGTGCACGGGACGGTCGGTTATAACAACACCTGCCGCATGAGTTGATGCGTGTCTTGGCATACCCTCAAGGTCACGTGCCGTGTCGATAAGCCGCTTTACACTCAGCGAATCCTCATACATTTCGCGAAGCTCTTTGCTTATTTTAAGTGCACCGTCAAGCGTCATATCAAGTGCACGGGGAATATTTTTCGCAACCGTGTCACACTCGGCATAGGACATATCAAGCGCACGTCCGACGTCCCTTACAGCCGCACGTGCCGCCATAGTACCGAATGTCACGATCTGCGCAACGTGATCGTCACCGTATTTTCTCCTTACGTAATCGATAACCTCGTCGCGTCTGTTGTAACAAAAATCTATATCAAAGTCGGGCATACTGACTCGCTCGGGATTGAGAAAGCGTTCAAACAGCAGCTCAAAATGAAGCGGATCAAGGTCGGTTATACCAAGCAAGAACGCAACAAGGCTTCCTGCACCCGAGCCACGTCCCGGACCGACGGGAATACCGTTTTTCTTTGCAAAGCCGACAAAATCCTGTACTATAAGGAAATAATCGGCGTAACCCATCCTGACTATAACATCAAGCTCATATTCGATACGCTCCGTGTATTCGCTCTCGGGATGCTTGTCCGAATATTTGATACGGCCCGAGTTAAGACGGCGCGAAAGACCGTCCATCGTCAGTGTACGCAGATAATCGGGAGAGGAACGACCGTCTGGAGGTGTGAAAGCCGGAAGATAGAGCTTCGAAAAATCGAAATCGAAGTTGCATTTCTCGGCAATTCGCGCTGTATTTTCTATCGGACTTCCGAGCGGATCGTTTTCGAGATAGCCGAAAAGCGACTGCATCTCCTCTGTGGTTTTATAATAAAACTCGTCCGTTTCAAAGCCGAGCGGTCTGCCGTCTGTTATGACGTTACCCGTCTGAATGCACATGAGTATCGCCTGCGTGTCTGCATCCTTACGGCGAAGATAATGGGCATCGTTTGTTGCCGCAAGAGGGATTGAAAGCTCATGTGAAAGCTTGACTAATTCGCGGTTCACGAGCTTCTGCTCCTCAAGTCCGTGATCCTGAAGCTCAAGATAATAATCATCGCCGAAGATCGACTTCATCCGCTCGGCGTGCTCACGTGCAAGCATAGACTCACCGTTAATGATCGCCCTCGGAATAAATCCGGCAAGGCAAGCGGACATCGCAATAAGTCCCTCGTGATTAGCTTCGAGCAGCTCCATATCGATACGCGGTTTTGAATAAAAGCCCTCCTTGAATGCGCTCGTTACCATATAAATCAGATTTTTATAGCCGATTTCATTTTTGCAGAGGAGAATGAGATGGTAACTTCCGCTGTCCTCCTCGTGGTCACGGTCGAAGCGTGTACGTTTGGCAAGGTAAACCTCACAGCCGATTATGGGCTTTATCCCCTCAGCCTTACAAGCGTTATAAAACGCCACCGCACCGTACATAACACCGTGATCCGTAAGCGCAACCGCACTGTGACCGCACTCTTTTGCGCGACGGGGTATCTCGGCAATGCGGCAAGCACCGTCGAGAAGACTATATTCACTGTGCAGATGAAGATGTACGAAATCCGGCATTTTGTGTTCCCTCTTGTTTATCAGTCAAGTGATTTCCATTCAAGAATCTTTTTAAGTCTGTGGTTAACTCCCGATTTGGTTATGGGAGGTGTATGCAGCTCGGCAAGACGAATCAGCGAAGCGTCACTGTTTTCAAGCCGCAGATAAGCCGTTATCCGAAGCTCGTCCGGCATACGCTCAAGCTCTCCGCTTGCTTTAAGTGCCTTTATAGCGGCTATCTGTGCACCTGCCGCCTTGGTGGTTTTTTCAATATTTGCAACCTCACCGTTTGCGATGCGGTTCATATCGGAACGAAGCTCACGCTCGATTTTTTTATTCATTATAGTAAACGCCGCGTTGTTTGCACCGATGAGGGCAAGGAAATTTTCAATGCTCTCACTGTC
Organism: Clostridia bacterium; assembly: GCA_017466685.1. GTDB lineage: Bacteria > Bacillota > Clostridia > Oscillospirales > CAG-272 > Flemingiibacterium. Next base: position 32,837 of record JAFTTS010000140.1, on the reverse strand, counting down.
CTTATAATAAATCACGTGCTCTGTTTTGCGTACGGTCATTTTCGCTTCAAGCCCAAGCATTGATAAAAGTTCACCGAGCTTGTCCGCCGAGGCTTTGTCGATAAAGTTCATTTCAAGGTGATAACCCTTATCGGGATCGGTCAGCGTACCTGCCGAAAGAAACGCACCGCGCAGAAACGCCGCCGTACAGTTCTGACAACGGAACACATCGGGGTTTATCTCGCTCTCGCTCTGCTCCTCTGTATATTTGAGCGCACGAAATAACCTCTCAAGCTCCTTTTTCTGAACGACCGTTATTTTACAGCTTCGCCTCTCATCGGCATCTCCGCTTTTCTTATCGGTGATATAGAGATTTCCCTCGATCATATGCTGGTCGTGTAACCATTTAACAGTAAGGCTTGCAAGCTCCTCACACGATGTGACAAGCTTTATTCGTGAGCGACTGAATATTCCTGCCGCCCATAATATTCCGTATAACTGCGAACGTCTGCAGCAATCATGCTTCATTGATTCCGAAAGCGAAACGAGACTCGCCTTGGTATCCTTTGCAAAAGACATGGCTTCCTCCCATATGCCGGGAGTATTGCCCGACACGTTATTTTGTTATATCTCTGTGGATCGTAACCGTTTTGTGTCCGCCCTGACGGATATGTGCCGCAAGCGCTTCACAAATTGCAACCGAACGGTGTTTACCGCCCGTACATCCGATGGCGACTATAAGCTGTGTTTTACCCTCGCGACCGTAAAGCGGCAGGAGGTAATCGATCATATCGCAAAGCTTGGTTACAAAGGTGTTTGTTTCTTCATGCGAGAAAACGAAACTGCGCACACATTCTTCAAGTCCCGTATGCGATTTCAGCTCATCGTGATAGTAAGGGTTAGCAAAGCAACGAACATCAAAAACGAGATCCGCCTCGACTGCCGCACCGTGCTTGAAGCCGAACGACATACAGGTCACAAGCAGACCGTTTCCTTCCTCGGCATTAACGATACCGAGAATCTTTTCCTTTAACTGAACGGGAGTCAGCTTGGTCGTGTCAATAGTGTAATCCGCACGCTGTTTTGCGACGGTGAGAATTTTGCGTTCGGTCTCCAGCGCATCCGCAATACTGATATTCTGTGCCGCAACGAGCGGATGTGTACGTCTTGTAAACTTGTAGCGGCTTATTATAACATCGTCGGCACATTCGAGGAATACCGTCCTGCAGTTAAAGCCCTGTGAACGAAGAACGTCAAGCTCCGCGAAAAGCGTGTCAAACTCAACCTCTCCGCGTACGTCAACTATAAACGCAACCTTATCAAGCTTACCCGGAGTTGCGCTGTAAATCTCCGCAAACTTCGGTATAAGCTGTGTCGGCATATTATCAATACAATACCAGCCGAGATCCTCAAGCGTATTCGCCGCCTGTGATTTTCCCGCACCGGACATTCCCGTAATTATTAAAAATTCCACGTTTTATGCTCCCTTTGCCCTAACTCTCTATATATCTGATTTCACATTCAATATCATATCCGGTCTTTTGTTTGACCTCGGATTTTATGATATCGATCAGTGAAAGCACATCCTTTGCCGTTGCACCGCCTTTATTGATAACAAATCCCGCGTGCTTTTCGGAAACCTCTGCGCCTCCGACGCTCCTGCCCTTAAGCCCGACCTCGTCGATAACCTGCGAGGTTATAAAACCGTTTCCGCGCTTGAACGTACTTCCTGCACTCGGATATTCAAGCGGCTGTTTTTCGCGACGCCTTGACATGAAATCGTTCATTTTCGCTTCGATCTCACTGCGCTCTCCAAGTGCAAGCTGTAATGTCACGGAAAGTATCACCTTCGAGCTGTCCATATAAACACTGTGACGGTATGCAAACTCATGTGCTTCCCCGGTAATGACACCAACCTCGCCGCTTTCGAGATCGTAATATCTGCTCGACACCGTGACCTGCGACATATCACCGCCATATGCACCGGCATTCATATAAATTGCACCGCCGAGCGTTCCCGGGATACCGTATGCAAATTCAAGTCCCGTGAGTGAATGTTTCGCCGCCGTCAGTGCAAGTCCAGTCAGAGGTACACCTGCGTCTGCGGTGATAGTTTCGCCAGAGACCGTACATGAACGAAGTCCCGAAAGTATAACTGCCGCGCCGTTATAACCGTCATCCGAAACGAGGACATTGGTGCCGTTTCCAAGCACAACCGTCGGCACAGACTCACCGCGGAGAATATCAAACACCACCGCCGCTTCGTCACACGACTTCGGGAACACCGCTATCCTTGCCGCTCCGCCGATACGAAAGCTCGTAAAGGGTGCAAGAGGTGTGTTTTCGCTGTATTCAATTTTAGCATCCGTAAGACGCGTGAGTGCACAAGTGTAGTCCATAGGTTCTCCTCAAAGTAAGAGTTCAAGTAACCCGGAATAGCTTCCAATAACCCTTGTCGGGATTATATCTGTTGTGTTTCGCTTACCGTTCGGGTTATACCAGAATGTATCGATGCCGAAATTGTTACCGCCTGCAATATCGCTTGTTAACGAATCGCCGATGATAACGCTTCCCTCTTTTTTATCTTCACCGATACGCTCAAAAACATAATCGAAATATCCGCGCATAGGCTTTGGCGCACCTGCATCCTCGGAAACGAATATATCCTTAAAATACTGACATATCGACGAGGCGTAGAAGCGTTTCTTCTGGGTGCGTGAAACACCGTTTGTAACGATGTACAATTCATATTTTTCGGAAAGCTTTTTACAGAGCGATTCGGCACCGTCAAAAATCTCGGAGCAATCGGCAAGCGCATCAACATATTCTGCATTGACACGTTCTCCGTCAACCGTCGGCACAGGATCAAGTGTCTCAAAAAACATTCCGAAACGTGTCGCCTGCAAACGCTCCTTGGTCACTTCGCCGCGGCTGTACATTTCCCAAAGCTCTGCGTTTATAGCTCTGTAACGCTCAAAATCAGCATCACTATATTGTATGCCGTGAGATGACATTACTATACCAAAGGCCACCTTTTCCGCGCCGTCGAAATCGAAAAGCGTCATGTCTGCATCAAAGAGCAGGGTTGTATATTTCCTCATCTTGCGATAAACTTATGGAATACCTTCTTGCCCTTCTTGATGATGACACCCTCGGCAAGCTTTGCGCCCTCAACGATAGCGTCAAAACGCTCAACCTTAACGTCATCAACCGAAATACCACCCTGCTGAATGAGACGCTTTGCTTCACCCTTTGACGGTGCAAGCTTGCCTGCAACAAGCAGATCAACAACGGATGTATCTACAGCCTCGACCTCGGTGGTGGGCATATTCTCGCTCGAACCGCCGCCTGCGAATACCGCACGTGCAGCCTCGAGTGCCTTATCGGCTTCTTCCTTGCCGTGAACCATGTTGGTGAGCTCGTATGCAAGGATTTCCTTAGCCTTGTTAAGCTGTGCGCCCTCCCAGTTTGCCATCTCGCGGATCTGCTCCATCGGAAGGAAGGTCAGCATACGGATGCACTTGAGTACGTCCGCGTCACCGACGTTGCGCCAATACTGGAAGAAATCAAACGGTGAGGTCTTGTTGGGATCAAGCCAGACAGCGTTGCCGGCGGTCTTACCCATTTTCTTGCCGTTAGAGTCTGTGAGAAGCGTAATAGTCATAGCGTAAGCGTCCTTGCCGAGCTTCTTTCTGATAAGCTCAGTACCGCCGAGCATATTCGACCACTGGTCGTCACCGCCGAACTCCATGTTACAGCCGTACTTCTTGAACATATAGTAGAAGTCGTAGGACTGCATGATCATATAGTTGAATTCAAGGAACGAGAGTCCCTTTTCCATTCTCTGCTTATAGCACTCCGCACGAAGCATATTGTTAACCGAGAAACAAGCACCAACCTCACGGAGAAGCTCGACGTAATTGAGGTTAAGAAGCCAATCGGCATTGTTCACCATCATCGCCTTGCCCTCGCCAAACTCGATGAATCTTTCCATCTGACGCTTGAAGCATTCTGCGTTGTGGTCGATATCCTCCTTGGTAAGCATTTTTCTCATATCGGTACGTCCCGAGGGGTCACCGATCATAGTTGTACCGCCGCCGATAAGCGCGATAGGCTTATTACCTGCCATCTGTAAACGCTTCATGAGAGTGAGCGCCATAAAGTGACCTGCAGTCAGCGAGTCTGCTGTACAGTCAAAGCCGATGTAAAACGTGGCTTTACCCTCGTTTATCATTTCGCGGATATGTTCTTCGTCCGTAACCTGCGCGATAAGTCCGCGCTCGACAAGTTCTTCGTATAATTTCATTATTTTGTACCTTCCTTTTTGTTGTTTATGTTGTTTTTTGTTGTTTATGTTAGTTTGCGATTTGTGTGCGAAGTTTTGAGAAATTTCATTGTATTCACTTCGATTATCGTATCTTACGAGAGGGACGACAACCAACGCTGCGCGATGTTTTTCTTCCCTCTCGCGCTCTCCCTCTTTCCTTTGCCGCGCTCGATTCGCGCTCAGTTCGCAGGCTCACAATTCGCTTTGTCATCTGTAACCGTTTGTCCTGCCAGCTTCGCCGGCATCAGATTCACCTTTTTTCGTTTTACTGCACAAAGTGTTACTTTTAGCCTCTCACTCCGGGAGAAAGGTGTAACAGATGCAAGCATCTATGCGCAGCGAGTCGGAGAGGGTTCTCTACAGCTAACGCCCACCACTCATATAACCTCATCAATCATTTCACGTGCGGTTTCAATAAGGGTGTCGGTTATGTTGATACCGCCCATGATGCGTGCGACCTCATTGATACGTCCGTCACGGTCAAGCGGTGTGACCGAGGTTGAAACTCTGCCGCCCGACTCGCTTTTGGCAATGAGGTAATGATTCTCTGCACGGGAGGCGATCTGTGCCGCATGGGTTACACAGAACACCTGAGTTCCAGCCGCTTTGGCAAGCTCACGCAGCTTTATACCGATCTTTTGCGAGGTCTTGCCCGAAACACCGGTGTCAACCTCGTCGAATATCAGCGTACCCGGCGATTCCGCTTTAACAAGCACGCTCTTTATCGCAAGCATGATTCGTGAAAGCTCACCGCCCGATGCGATTTTTGCAAGCGGCTTCAGTGGTTCGCCCTTGTTTGTTGATATTAAAAATTCCACATCGTCAACGCCGCGTTTGGCGTAATGTACACCTCCGTCACCCTCGACTCGATGACGTGTGACAACTCCGCATGAGAAGCTGACACCGCCCATATCAAGGTATGAAAGCTCGTCAACGATCATTTTTTCAAGCATCTTCGCCGAAGCTTTTCTGCGCTCGGACAGAACCGCCGCCTGTTTATCCATGACCGAAATAAGCTTTTCCCGTTCGTGCGTAAGCTCGGCGAGACGTTCCTCCGAAAGCTCGATCGTTTCAAGCTCTTCCTTTGCCGATGCAAGGAATTTTAAAACATCCTCCACCGTGTCTCCGTACTTTCGCTCAAGCTTTGAGATCTCCTCAAGCCTGGTTTCAACTTTATCAAGCTCTGCCGTGGGATCGACTATCTCATCATCACGAAGCGCATCCACCGTCAGCGCGATATCCTCAAGCTCACCAGAAACCGCATCAAGCCGCGATATAAGCGAGTCGGCATCGTCAAGCACGGGTGAAAGCGTCTCAAGTGCACGTGACGCACGGTTCACCTTGTCAAGCGCCGCCGTACTCTTTTCGTTTCGGTAAAGTAATGAATACACCATATCCGAAAGCTGGGCGATCTTTTCGCTGTTTTCGAGCTTACTCCGCCTTGCAAGCAGCTTTTCTTCTTCGCCCTCCTTGAGCTTCACCGCCTCGATCTCACCGATCTGATAACGCAGGAACTCAAGCTTCTGTGCCTTTTCACGTTCGTTTTTTGTAATGTCGGAAATACGTCTGTTCAGCTCGCAGTATTTGTCGTAGCTTTCCGTATACTGCTCAAGCTCTGCACCGATATCCGCAAATTCGTCAAGGTACGTCATATGGTTCTCGGGAATGAGCAGTGCCATATTATCGTGCTGACCGTGTATCGCAATGAGACTCTTCATCGCCTCACGCTGGAGTGATAACGGTATCACCCTGCCATTTATACGGGATGTCGATTTGCCCTGCGTCGTTATAGTGCGCTCAAACATGAGAACTCCGTCCTCGTCTGCACTGATACCAAGCTCCGAAAGTGCCTTTTGTGACTGCTCACCAAGCTCCGTGAACACAGCGGACACCTTTGCCGAGTCCTCACCGTTTCGTATCAGCTCCCGGGACTGCTTTGCGCCGCAGATAAGACCGAGACTGTCAATAATTATCGATTTACCTGCACCCGTTTCACCGGTCAGAACCGTAAAACCGCCATTAAAATCTATATCAGCCGATTTAATAACGGCAATATTTTCAATGTGAAGTGAAGAAAGCAAACGTCATCCCTCCCCTCTTTTGTAAGATTTATCTTTTTGTGCTTATTATCTCATTAAGGTCATCAACCAAAGACTGCGCCGCCTCGTTTGTTCTCATAACAATAATTATCGTGTCATCCCCCGCAACGCTTCCGACAAGATCGTCACGTCCCATTGAATCAATAGCCGCCGCAGCTCCCGATGCCATACCGACAATCGTTTTAACCACCGTGATATTGTTCGCACGGTCGATCTTTTCAACCGTTTCAATAAGGAGATTACGGTATTTTTTGCTGATCGTGTTTTCCTCACGGTGCGCCGTAGCATATTTGTAACGTCCGCCTGCTCCAGCGGAAACCTTCACAAGCTTGAGTTCTCGTATATCACGCGAAATCGTCGCCTGCGTGACCATGTATCCCTTTTCGCGAAGCCCTTCAAGAAGCTCCTCCTGGGTTTCTATTTCCCTCTCGCCGATAAGCGATATTATTTCAGATTGACGATCATATTTCATTTTATTGCCTCACATTTTCAGTGTTTATCAGCCATTTTGTGGCGAAGCACCTGGTAGAAGCCGCCATCCTTAAGCCTTATAAAATTAACGTTCTTGTCGCCCTTTCGCAGTGTCACGGTCTCACCGTATGCGAGCGTACGCATTTCACAGCCGTCAACATTCAGATAAAGCTGTTCCTCACGCTCTGTGACATTCTCCATAATAAGCTCCGACTCCGCCGAAAAAACAAGCGGCGTTGCACTCAGCGAATGTGAACAGATCGGCGTAACTATCATCGCATCCATACGCGGATCAACAACAGCACCGCCTGCAGACATCGAATATGCCGTTGAACCGGTCGGCGTTGAAGCGATGAGTCCGTCCGCACGGTAACGGTTGACTAAATTGCCGTCGCAGTAAAGCTCTATCTCAACAATACGGAAGATCGATGCGCCGCCGAGAACCGCCTCATTGAGCGCATACAAACGTTCGCCGCCGATGGTAGCTTCAAGCATCATACGCTTTTCAACCCTGTAATCACCCTCGGCGATACGGTCAAGCAGTGAAAGCTCGTCAATTTCAAGCTCCGCCATATAACCGATCCGCCCAAGGTTTATTCCGAGAATAGCGGCGTCACCTCCGGCACATCTTCTTGCTGCCTTGAGTATCGAACCGTCGCCGCCGAGGACGATGAGCACATCCGGAGCCGTATAAAGCTCATCCTCAGAGACAAAGCGTACACGCTCACGCACATAGTCACCCATAGCCGAAACGACCGCATTCTCAAGCGATTCGGGAAGTATCAGTATTGCCTTATCGTAAAGCTGTTCGATAACCCTCGATGTTCCGAGAAAATCTATATCATTTGTTCTGCTCGGGCATATCCCGATTGTCTTCAAATCAATCACCATCCTATGGCAGATCATTCAAACGCGACCTTCTTAATAAGCGTACGGTCAAGTCCGCCCGTGCGGTCAAACGCCGCTAAATATTCGCGGTTACCGTCGCCGCCGAGTATCGGAGACGCAGTGAGTGCAAAGCAGTGAAGTCCGCACTCCGCTGCCGCATCGATCACCCTCTCAATAACCTCGGCATGTATATTTCTGTCTTTAACGATACCGTTTTTGCCGATATTTGCCCGTCCTGCCTCAAACTGCGGCTTGATAAGTGCCACAAAGCATCCCTTTTCCGAGAGAAGCTCTGAAACCGCAGGCATTATAAGCGTCAGTGAGATGAACGAAACGTCACACACTGCCATATCGCATAAGCCACCGATATCCTCCGGCTTTAAGTATCTGGCATTAACACCCTCAAACGAGGTTACACGCTCGTCCCTCTCAAGCGTTTTATCAAGCTGTGAGCGTCCGACATCAACTGCACGGACATGGGATGCACCGCGTTTAAGAAGGCAATCCGTGAAGCCGCCCGTGGAAGCACCGATGTCAACGCAGTCAAGACCGTTTACATCTATCGCAAACGCATCCAGTGCACGCTCGAGCTTGAGTCCGCCGCGGCTGACATATTTAAGCGTTTCTCCGACAAGAGTTATGTCACATTCCTCTGCCGCTTCAAATGACGGCTTTGTTATTATTTTACCGTCAACCAAAACATTTCCGTCGCGTATCATACGTTGTGCAGACTCACGGCTTTTTGCAAGTCCGCGCGAGAATAAAAGCTTATCGATACGCATATCAGAAAACGGGTATCAGAATGGGAATAAAGATACCGAGAAGTCCGCCGACAAGCACCTGAAGCGGCGTATGACCGATAAACTCCTTCAGATTCTTGTCAAGATACTGTGTGTCACCCTCGGAAATATCGTGAGCGATACGGTTTAAAACCTTAGCCTGCTCACCTGCCGCACGTCTGACTCCTGCCGCATCATACATAACGATGAAGGCAAGTACAGCCGCCAATGCAAATTCGACAGTATCGGTTCCGCAGGCACGTGCCGTCGCAATGACCATCGCACTGACTGTTGCCGAATGTGAGCTCGGCATACCGCCCGACGACATTATGATCATAAAATCGAATCTGTGGTTTTTAAGAATGTAACGCACACACTTTATGAGCTGTGCACTGAACCAGCCCGCAACCGCACAAACAAGAATATAGTTGGTAAAAATCCCTGTTAAAAACTCCATTTGATCGCCTTTCTTATTTTATTCTGGTAAGCAGATACCTTGCAAGCTCGCAAAGCGTTTCAGCCCCCGGGAATTTGTCAAGCGCCGTTATGGCATCATCGGTAAGCTTTGATGCATAGTCACGAGCCTCGGGAATACTCATAAACGAAAGGAAGGTCGTCTTACCGCTTTCCTTATCGCTTCCGATCGGTTTGCCGAGAAGTGCCTCGTCGCCGACGGCATCCAGAATATCGTCAACAACCTGGAACGCCCTGCCGACACCGAGCGCATATTTTTCTGCCGCCTCACAAAGAGAGGATGAAGCACCGCCGGCAAAGCATCCTAAAAGTGCCGCACAACGAATCAGCTCACCCGTTTTGAGAGCCTGAAGCCGCTCAAGCGTTTCCATATCGAATTTTTCACTTTCGCCTATAAGATCGAGCACCTGACCGCCGATCATGCCGCCAATGCCCGCACATTCGGAAAGAAGCGAAACTGCCAGACAGTTGACCTCGCCGCTCGCCAGTCTGTTACCTGCCGCAACTCCGAACGAACGTGTCAGAAGCGCATCACCTGCAAGAAGTGCATTAGCCTCGCCGAACTTTACGTGACTTGTCGGTTTACCGCGGCGAAGCTCATCGTTGTCCATGCAAGGTAAGTCATCATGTATAAGCGAATATGTGTGTATCATTTCAAGCGCACAGGCATACGGAAGTGCCCTCTCGAATGCACGCTGACCGTCCTCACCGCTCTCACTTGCGGCAAGCAGAGCAAACTGCAGAACAATAAAAGGTCTCAGTCTCTTTCCGCCGCCGAGCAGACTGTATCGTACGGCATCGTAAATGACACCGAATTTTTCATCGTCACCTGCGGCATATCCTGCGAGCTCAGCCTCAACTGCCGCAGCACCGAGCTCTAAAAGCTTTTCAATATCAGTATTCATCATTATTCCTGTCCCGGAGCAAAATCGCGCTCCTCTGCGTCACCGTTCTCGCCGCGAACGAGGATCTTGACCTTCTGCTCTGCCGCATCGAGCTTACCCGAGCAGAGCTTTACAAGCTTAACACCCTCCTCAAAGAGTGCAAGCGATTCATCAAGCGGTGCCGCACCGCCGTCAAGCGCACGCACGATCTCCTCAAGACGCGCAAGTGCTGTTTCAAATGCGATATCGTTATTGTTTTCCATTATTGTTACCTCACATTAAGTTTCAGTTTCGGGAACTATATCCACAGCCTCACCGACGACACTGCCATCGGTTGTACGGAATGTGAACCTTTGTCCTTTTTCGATCTGTCTGACGCTCTTGATAAGCTTGCCCGAGTTATCGAACACCGCCGAATATCCGCGCGAGATGACCGACATCGGGTTAAGTGCCTCAAGAGAAGCCGTAAGTGAAGCGAATCTGCCGCGCTTTGCAGTCAGTGAGAGCTTCATTTCTCTCTCAAGGCTGTTTGAAAGCGAAAGAACTGCCATGCGTTTGTCGTCAATGAAATTCTTGGGAGAGGTCAGCGCACGACTTTTTGCGAGTGTCGCGAGTGAATTACGTCCCGTCGATATCCGTTTTGTCAAGGCGAGCTCCATGTGACCGACGATGTTGTTAACCTTACGCATAAGCTCAAGCGTATCGGGTACAGCAAGCTCCGCCGCCGCAGAGGGTGTGGGAGCACGGACATCTGCCGCAAAGTCACATATCGTGAAATCCGTTTCGTGTCCGACCGCGCTTATAACGGGAATCGGACAAGCCGCAACAGCACGTGCAAGCATTTCGTCGTTGAACGCCCAGAGATCCTCAATCGAGCCTCCACCGCGTCCGATGATTATAACGTCAACATTTCTTGCCGCACCGAAATAATTTATACCGCCGATAAGCTGTGCCGGTGCATCCGGGCCCTGAACGAGCGAGGGATAAAGCGTCAACGTCGCATACGGGAAACGGCGTTTTGTTATGTTTATCATATCGCGCACAGCCGCACCTGTCGGAGAGGTGATTATGCCGATACGCGTCGGTATTTTGGGAAGCGGTCTCTTTCTTGCAGGTGAGAAAAGTCCCTCCGCTTCGAGCTTTCGTTTTAACTGTTCAAAGGCGATGTAAAGGCTTCCGATTCCGTCCGGCTGCAGCTCCTCAACGTATATCTGATACTGTCCGTCACGAACGAACGCCGAAACACGTCCTCTCGCGATAACCTTCATACCGTTCTCGGGCAGAAATCTTAACTTCGACGCTGCACCCTTGAACATAACCGCACGAATAAGACTTTCGGGATCCTTTATCGTGAAATAAAAATGTCCCGTTCTGTGATTTGTAAAATTCGAGATCTCACCCTTGATCGTGACATTTGTGAGAAGCCTATCCGAATCGATAAGCCCCTTGATATAAGCATTAAGCTGTGCAACCGTCATCACGGTGTCATTTTCTGTGTTTCCCATCATGGGAGTGTCCGTCTGCCTGATTATTTCGTCCAAAACTCCCATCCTTCCTCTGCCGCTGCACAAAGAAGCGCACATCCCGCGGCATTGTCGCTTGAAAACCTCGGCTCGGCAAACCTTGCATCAAAGCCGTGTTTTTTAATCATATCCTTGATCTGTGTGTTGCTCATAACGCCGCCTGCATAGAGAACGGGCAGCTCACGTCCGTCAAGCGCATTTTTTGTAAGCTCAATGATCGTCCGTCCGACAAAGTCAAGCACGTAAGCCGAAATGAACTCGCGGCTCTTTCCCTCACGGAGCATCTGCAAAACCTTGTTTTCAACTCCCGAAAGGTTACATTCGCAGCCCTTGACTGAAAGCTTCGATTTTGCAAGCGGCTCGGTATTCCCAAATGCCAACTCCTCAAGCTTCGGACCGCACGGGAACGAAAGTCCCATCGCAACGCCTGCACGGTCGATCACCTGACCTGCATTGAGATCCGCAGTACCGCCGAGCTTTTCTATCGTGAAACCGACACCGCAGGGCTTGACCGAAAGCACCTCCGTCGTCCCTCCCGATACATGAAACGCAATAAATTCACGTCCCAAAAGATCGGGGGACTTACTCGACCAGAGTGCCGCCATAACGTGTCCCGACTGATGTGAGAAACGGTGAAGCGGTTTCTTAACTGTATTTGCAAGAACCTCTGCCGAAGCAACTCCCGAAAGAAAGCAGGGCATATACGAGCCTTCTTCATCACGTGGAGTTGCCGAAACGCCAATTGCCTCAAGAGCTTTAGTATCAAGCTCAGCCAGTGCCTCGGCTGTAACAGACGGAAGATTCTTTACGTGAGCAAACACAGCATCACTCTGTCTGAGTCCACGCTCCCCCTCCGAGACCGTCAGAAGCTGTTTGACATTCGAATAAAACCGTCTCTCCTCGGCTTCAAAAAGCGCACAGGAGGTTGTATAATTCGAGGTGTCGATGCCTATATAGAAGCGTTTCATTTGTCGCATTCACGCTCGGGCAGAGAATGTGCGATAGTGTTAAGCACACCGTTTATAAATGACGGAGCGTTATCATCGTCAAACTTCTTTGCAAGCTCAACTGCCTCGTTAAGCGCAACCTTCTTCGGCACGTCATCAACTGCCGTCATTTCATAAGTTGAAAGGCGCATAATTGCAAGCGAAGCCTTGGAAAGACGGCCCAGTGACCAACCCGAAGCGGCAGAAGCGATTTTTTCGTCGATCTGCGAAAGTGTGTCCGTTATGCCGAAAAATACGTCGTGGACATAATCGATCTGATCGCCGAATTCGATCTCTGCGTTTTCCATCTCGCGTGCATAAAATTCGTCTGCGGCTTCATCGGGTGCAAACGCTCTTGCAAAAAGAAGTGCAAAAACGTATTCACGAGCCTCTGTTCTGGTTATCGGTGCTTTGATGTTTTCTTCCATAAGTGACCTCTTTTGTATATGTTTGGTGGTTAATATTCATGTTTATACATATAAATATAAGTATACATATTATATTATACATTTTCCGGAGCAAAAAGTCAATCGTTATACGGAAATTTATCCGCTTAAAACCATAATATTTTTTGTTTTTTTATCACTGCAGCATTTTATTGTATATACAGTGTATTCATGTGACGGGTAAAAAGCCGTTTCTTTCCAAAAATGTTATCAAATGATGACACATTTATAAATATTCTTTGCACACTGTTGAAAAAATTCCGTTTTGGTGGTATTATTATAATAACATAAAAATGCACACGCAAAATCGAAAGGATGCTTTTCTCGCATGAAAACAAAAATACTCAAGGAAGTTAAAAACATAATCTATAACGCCTGTCTTTATTTTACGATAGCCGTATTTGTGCTTATGATAGCATTTACCATTGCAAGCCAAAATGAATCTTTCGCACAGCCTGAAAAAATGCTTCTCAGCCCAAAGCTGACCGGAATTATCTTTTCGTATTCCTTCGTAATGGCTTTCCTCAACCTTATCTGGAAAATCAAATATTCGGTAACGATCAAGCTTCTGCTTCACTTCATCGGTTCACTTGCAGCCTTTGCGGTATTCTTTATATTCATGCTCGAAAATAACTCGACCGTTGAAAGCACCTTCCTGCGCGCACTTATCTTTACGGTTGTTTACTTCGTTATCGCAATTATCGCACTGATCATAGGAAGCATCAGAAAGAGCCGCAAGAATACGAATGCCGACTACGATTCGCAGTTCAAGAAAAACAAATAAAACCGCCCGAAAGGAGCAGTACACGTGAACAGGAACAATAACGACGAGGTAACCCTGTATAAAATCGCGGCATTCGCGGTATTCATCATTATCGCGGTTCTGATCGTTATGATCATAGGCGCCTCGATCGTGGGCACAAATGTGAAAACGGAAAGCTCGGACTCGGCTATCGTCAACACGCCGACAGTCCCCACTCCAATCGACACATCCGAACTCATCGACTTCGAAGAAACGCCCGATACAACCGACTCCGAAGTCACAACACTCCCACCCGAAACGACCAAAGCACCCGAAACAACAGCACCGCCCACACCGTCAAATCCGAACGAACCCACTGTTGCGGTTCCCTCGAAAAACGTAAGTGCCGAATGGGCAGAGACTCTCGCAAAATATCCGGATACAGTGCTCGGCGTCACAGCGGATGCAGGCAAGGCTTATATTGACAAGATGGTATTCCTCGGCGACTCCACGACAAACGGACTTCGCGCCTACGGAATGCTGAATGGCGGAAAGAACACAACACAGGTCTGGACACCAAAAAGCGGAACGCTCACTCTCTCAAATGTTTCGTTTGAAACGATCGTGTACCCCGAAACGGGAGAGCAGATCACAATAGAGGAAGCCGTATCACGTAAAAAGCCCGAATATCTCGTAATAACCCTCGGCGTTAACGGCGTATCGTTCATGGGAGAGGATTATTTCAAGGCGGAATATAAGGGTATGCTTGAAACGATAATGAAGGCAAGTCCCGAAACGAAAATAATCTGTCAGTCGATCTTCCCCGTTGCAAGAAGTTATCCTCATATCAAGTCAATCAACAATGAAAAAATACGTGCGGCAAACGAGTGGATACTTGAGGTTGCAGACGAGGTCGGCGTTAAGTTTATAGACACATATTCCGTCCTCTGCGACAGTGAAGGCTGGTTACCCGAAAGCTACCACAACGGTGACGGCATTCACCTGCACACCGAATCGTTCACGCTTGAACTTAACAATCTGCGAACACACGCTTATACCGATTAAAAACCGAAAGGAAAATTTATCATGAAAACCCGTCTTATTTCAATAATTTTAGCCGCTGCAATGCTCATTCCGACAGCACTTCTCACGTCCTGCGGAGAAACCGTATCATATTCGGCAGATATCGCAGTCAGTGATCTCGCCGCCTGTGCCGATGCAGCTTTAACCGAAAGCGATAAATACACCGACATTTCAGAGTCGTATATTACAAACAGAATGGAAATTGATTTATCGGCAATTGAAGATTATGCTGTCAAGATCAACGTCATCGATGAATACGGCATATTCAAAGCCCCCTCGGACGATGATGTTGAAGCTATAAAAGAAACCGTGGAAACATATCTCGGCAGACGCGTTGAAGAATGGATGCCCGAATATATGCCCGAGGAATTTCCCAAGGTTGAAAATGCAGAGGTAAAGGTGTTCGGCAGATATGTCGTTTACGCTATCCTTTCCGAGGATGCAAAAACCGATGTATTCACGGCAATTGAGAACACACTTCTCGGCAAGTAAGCAAGCATTAAAAAAATAAACGATATCCCTGTGTACGTCATGGCTGCGCAGGGATATTTTTGTGCTTATTATCCGTTTCGTTTACAGAATTGGAATATTATTCATATTAAATATATTATCCATGAACTGCGATAACGGTTTTATAACATATGCACAAAAAATATTGATTTTCCCGGCTACGTATGGTATCATATATTCACGCGGCAAGGACGGCACAAACCGAGCCAAGCCGTGAATCATATTATCACGGAGGAAATCCAAAGCTATGAAAAATCTGAAAAGATTCATATCCGGCTCGCTGGCAACTGTAATGCTCACTGCCACAATGGCGACCGGAGCCTTTGCGAAGTCGTACGATGACGTTGCATCAACCGACAGATACGCAGAGCAAATCGAAATTCTTTCCGATATCGGAGTTATAAAGGGTACAAGCGAAACCGAATTTTCGCCCGACGAAAAAGTCACCCGTGAGCAGATGGCACTGCTTCTCTTTAGACTCATGATCGGCAAAGACACCGCGGGAACAATAAACACTTCCCCCTTCACCGACCTTTCAAATGACACCTACAGCGGTGCTATCTCATGGGCAAACGCTTCGGGTTACATCATCGGTACAAGCGACTCAACCTTCACACCTCAGGGCGGAATCATGCTCCAGGACGCGATGACCATGCTCGTTCGTGCACTCGGCCACAGCTCGATCCAGATGAACGGCGGTTACCCCTGGACTTACATCGATGCGGCAGTCAAGCTCGGTCTCGATGACGGCATTGAGGAGCTCGCTTACACCAAGGAGCTCACCCGTTCCGAGGTTTCCGCACTCCTCTACAATGCACTCACGGCGGAGTACCTCATTCCGAGAACCGCATCCAACGGTATGACCTTCTATGAATCCACAACGATCATCGAGCGTGTGTTCGGTTATACAATTGATGAAAGCGTCATCGTTGCAACCAACCATTTCGCACTTGAGGGCGTTGACACCGTAACCAAGGACGGCTATGTAACCGTTCACACCGAGGACGGCTTCCTCACCGTTAAATACGCAGAGCTTGCACTCGAGGGTGAGGCAGACGAGCATCTCGGCAAGAATTACAAGCTGGTTTACAAGCGCGACGAAAAGACAAAGCTCGTAAGTGTACTCGGCTGCACAGAGCTTGGTAAGAGTGAAGCCGCAGAGGTTATAACCCCCGGCAAGAACAATGCACATATCGAGATCGGCGGCGTTAAATACCAGGTTGTCGAAACCCTCTCCGATGCACTTGCAACCAACGCAAACGAGCTTCTTGTTTACGCTTACGACAAGGACGCATCTCTTACACAGATCACAACAAATGCAGCACTCTCCGATCTTCTCGGCGCATATGATGCAGAGCTTATCTTCGATGATAAGAACAGCACAACCGCAGACCGCCTTATAATCAAGCCCTTCGCATTCGGCAAGCTTGAAATAAAGAACGGTAAGGTAAATCTCGCCGGCGGCATGAAGGAAACCGACCTCTCCATCATCGACGAGAGCAAGGCAGCAAACGGCGACTATGTTCTCTACTATTTCAACGAGAGCGGTAAGACACTCGAGCTTTCGGCAGTCCTTCCGATAACCGAGCCCGGCAAGATCACACGTCTGACCAAGACCACCGCAACCATCGACGGCAAGAGCTATACTCTCGGAAGTGAAAAGCTCGGAGTGAGCGCAGAATCCATACGTGAACAGCTCACAGTCGGTGCGGCAGTACGCGTTGTCGTATTCGGCGATATCATTCTCGCAGTTGACACCGCAACCACTGTAATCGGCGCACCCTCGAAGTATCTTGTTGCACAGAGCGGCACGACTCCCGTATTCGTGGAAGGCAAGCTCGGTTACGCAGTAGAAGCACTTATTGACGGTGTGGCAGAAACGATCTTCGTAACCAACCGTGTTGTAAACGCAGGCGAGGTATATCGCTATGTAACAAGCGCTGACGGCACATTCACACTTATTCCCGCAACAACAAGCGGCGGCACCATCGTATCCGGCGAAGATAAATTTGTACAGTCAAACAGTAAGAACGACGAAATTGCGTTCATCATCGACAGCGCCGATTCGACAACCATTGCACCCTCCGGCTCGTACCACACGATCTCGGCAGGCAGTGCTGATTCCAAGACCTCCACAGGAAATGACGAATCCTCTGTAAGATTCGTAATGAACGATGACACACTTATCATCGTAAAGAACGGCACAACTCACTCTGTCATCACCGGCACATATAAGTCGGGCATCACAGTCAGAGACGGCGCATACGTAACCGCTATTTTCACCAATGAGATCGGTTCGGTTGAAACCCTGCGTTACCTCTACGTTTCCGACGGCTCTCTCGGCGACACCGTTACAACCCAGAGCAGTGTCAAGGTACTCGAGAGCACCGGTCATGAGCTTGTTGACGGCACAGTTTTAAGCACTTACACCGTACTTGACCTCGCAACGGGCGAAATCAAGGAAATGTACTCAAAGAGTGATGAGCTCGTCGCAGGCAAGAACTACCTCATCGATGCAGAGAGCCTTATCTCCGCAGCGGAAGCATCCATAGCAAGCGGCGTTGTATCGGGTTACACCAAGACAACAGTAACCATCGGCGGCGAAACCTTCGGTATTGCAGACGGCATCAAGGTGACCGAGCTCAATTCCGACAAGACCGTTACCATAATCACACTTGCAGATGCATTCATGGGCAATGTCGAGTTCCTCGTCAAGGACGGAAAGGTAACCTCGATAATTCTTCTTGGTGCGGCAAGCTTTGATGCAAGCTATGCAGAGGGAAAGATCACCGTATCCGCAGTTGACACCCTCAAGGATGTTGACAGCTTCGAAATGTCCGCACTCTACAGCTTCGACGCAGAAGCAGAGGAATACGAAGAACTTGACATCTCGGAATTCACCGAAGCTAAGCTTCCCGGCGTAAACTTCTCGTTCGAGATCACTCCCGACACCGCTCTCGAAGCAGGCGATTATGTACTCCTCTTTGAGGTAAACGGCGTTGGCTTCTTCGTTGAATTCACAGTTGAATAAATAAAAAAATCGGAGCTGTCCACTAAAACGGGCAGCTCCCTTGTTTTGCATCAGTAACTTCAGCCGCGCAGCGGCGTCTCTGCACTAAAGAAACAATGAAGCCACTGAGCCGCCGACGCAGCTGGCGGTGGACGAACGGTTACAGTGACAAAGCGAATCCGGAGCCGTAAGGCGGAGTTGAGCGCAAATCGAGCCCAGCCAAGGAGGTGCAAAGGGGAGCTCGAGGGGAATAGGAAACTGCGGCAGCTGGTTCCTATGTCCCTCGAATTACTCGAAAAATGATTCGAAATCTAAAAAAAATTCGTATATTCTTTCGTTATCCGGGATAAAAGTAACTTTTATGCTCATATCGGAGAAAAGCTTTCTTCAAAGTATGCCGCTTCGAGCTTCGTATCATTCGAGAGGGACGACAACCAACGCTGCGCGATGTTTTTCTTCCCTCTCGAGCTCTCCCTCTTTCCTTTGCCTGCGCTCGAATTGCGCTCAGTTCGCTAACGCTCACAATTCGCTTTGTCACTGTAACCGTTCGTCCACCGCCAGCTGCGTCGGCGGCTCAGTGGCTTCATTGTTTCTTTAGCGCGGAAACGCCGCTGACGCGGCTGAAGTTAGAATTGGCGGAATAAATAAATGGGACTGCCTCTCAAAAAGACAGTCCCGATCGTTTACTTCTTAAGCGAATCTCTGATCTCACGGATGTTAGCGTAGAACTCCTCGAGTGCAGCTTTTTCAGCGGCAAGCTTTGCATCCTCTGCAGCCTTAGCCTCTGCAGCAGCGGCATCCTCTGCAGCCTTCTTCTCAGCCGCCTCAGCCTCAGCCTTTTCAATTGCCTTAGCGTTGAGCTTTCTCTCAAGCGACTTGATGCAGCGTACCGCAACAAATACGCAAAGTGCAACTATCAGAAAATCAATAATTGTCTGAAGCCATGTGCCGTATGTAATAGCAACTTCGGCAACCTCTGCTGTGCCTGCCACCTCGTCAGCAGGAACTGCTTCACGAAGTGTAATCTTCCATCCATCCATCGAGCCGCTGCCTGTAAGACAAGCTATAACGGGATTGATGATATTGTTAACAAGTCCGGTTACGATCTTGCCAAATGCACCGCCGATAACAACACCGACTGCCATATCGAGCACGTTGCCCTTTGTGATGAACGCCTTGAAATCGGAAAAGAATGTAACCTTTCCGAGCTTATCCTTGATCTTTGCCATGATTAGCCTCCAAAATATATTAATTTATTACAGCTTCGATTATAACAAAAAT
Source organism: Clostridia bacterium (assembly GCA_017466685.1). Taxonomy (GTDB): domain Bacteria; phylum Bacillota; class Clostridia; order Oscillospirales; family CAG-272; genus Flemingiibacterium. The sequence continues at coordinate 13,355 of JAFTTS010000140.1, read as the reverse complement.
TTTTGCGTTTGTCAATAACATCGCGGTATTTTGTCGAATTTTGACTATTCCTGTGCATTACGCGACTCGGTTGGCGTGTGACCGATGATGGCCTTGTATGTCCTCGTGAAATATGACAGATTCTCAAAACCGCACATCCTCGCAACCTCTCCGACCGTATATTTCCCGTCACGGAGCAGCTTTTCCGCCTCACGACAACGCAGATTGTTTATGTATCTCACAACCGTAAATCCCGTTTCTCGGTGAAACTCACGACAAAAATAATACTTGCTGACGTTCACGCTGTCTGCAATACGGTCAATCGTTAACGGCTCGTCAAAATGCGACTTGATGTAACCGAGCGCACGCTTCACCGAATCTCCGTGTGCCTGCTCACAGGTGTCCTTTTGCGAGAAATTACAGCATAGATATACCATAAATGAAAGTATCGCCGATTTCACCATCGCCGCACCGAACGGACTGTCCCCCTCTTCACGCTGTACAATCGTTTTCGCAGCTTCAAGATAACGCCGCTTGGCTTCCTCATCACGAATGATACAGTCAAACTTGGTTTCGGCAATAGGTATGTCACATTTTGCAAGAAATCCGCTGTCAATGATAAGACAGTCGTGTGCCACCGGGCTCGAGAGCGGAACAGAATGAAGTGTGTTTGAATTAAAAACCGCAATATCGTGCGCATGAACCTCATATGAGGTACGGTCACAAACCATTCCGCCGTCACCGTAAAAATAAAGAATTTCTATATTTTCGTGCCAGTGCGGCATTGTGTAACGATTTCCTGCATGAAAAAGGTAAGGTTTTGACGGATCGGACAGGATGTGAGATTCATAATTCCGCTTCTCTCCCGATGCTGCAGGTTCATCGTCAAAGCAGTCCGGTATACATGGATTGCAACTACTCATAATATCCCCCAAAAGCAATATTGTGTTAAATGTAAGCAATATTATTTATTGAAATACTCCTGCAATTATTATATAATAAGCACAAGGAAAATGCAAGAGGCTTATAGAAAAAAGTTAATTCAAAGGTAAAATTTTTAAATAAGGAGAATCACTATGTATAAGTTTCCGATCGGCGTAGTTCTCGAATCGTTCCGTCTGCCCACCTATGATGCTGTAAAAAAGGCGGCAGAGCTTGGACTTAACGGCATCCAGATGTACGCGACCAAGGGTGAAAACGCACCCGAAAATCTCTCCGGTGCAAAGGCACGTGAGCTGCTTAAATACGTAAAGGATAACGGTCTTGTTTTCTCCGCTCTCTGCGGTGACCACGGACGCGGCTTCGGCAATCCCGCGCTTAACCCCGAGAGCATCGAAATATCCAAGCGTATCCTTGACCTCGCAAAGGAGCTCGACTGCAATATTGTTACAACGCATATCGGCGTCGTTCCCGAAGATCCGAACCACGACCGTTACAAAATCATGCAGGAGGCTTGCAAGGAGCTCGCAGATTATGCAGACTCGCTCGATGCACATTTCGCAATCGAAACAGGTCCTGAAACCGCCGCAACTCTCAAAACCTTCCTCGACAGCCTCGGTTCAAAGGGCGTTGCTGTAAACCTTGACCCGGCAAATCTTGCAATGGTTACAGGTGATGATCCCGTCAAGGCTGTTTACACCCTCAAGGATTACATCGTACACACCCATGCAAAGGACGGTGTAAAGCTTGCTGACGGCAATCCCGAATATATTTACCATGTCGTTCATCCCGTTCCCGAAGAAATCAGAAACACGAAATTCTTCGAGGAAGTACCGCTCGGAACAGGCGACGTTGACTTCCCGGCTTACCTTGCGGCACTTGAGGACATCGGTTACCGCGGTTACCTCACAATCGAGCGTGAGGTCGGCCCGACTCCCGAAGCTGATATCACGTTAGCGGCTGATTTCCTGCGTGGTATTATTAAATAAGTAAACAAAAACGAGAGGTAATGAACATGAAAAAATTAAGAGTTGCACTCATCGGTACAGGCAATATCGGCGAAACACACATCACCCGTTACGAGGCAAATCCCAACGTTGAAATCGCCGCTGTCTGCGATATCGATGCGGAAAAGCTTAACAAGTTTGCCGATAAGCACAATATTGAAGCACGTTTCACAAGCGTCGACGAAATGCTCGCAAGTGTGGAGCTTGACGCAGCTGACGTTTGCGTATGGAACTGCTCTCACGCTGAGTGCACCATCGCCGCTCTCAACGCAGGTCTCAATGTACTCTGCGAAAAGCCCATGGCAATGACCGCGGCAGAAGCGCAGGAGATGAAGGACACCGCCGACAAGAACGGTAAGCTCCTCATGCTTGGCTTTGTAACACGCTTCTCAAATCAGTCGCGTATCGCAAAGGACTTCATCGACAACGGCTATCTCGGCAATATTTACTACACTAAGGCTACATATGTACGCCGTCACGGTAACCCCGGCGGTTGGTTCTCCGATAAGTCGCGTTCGGGCGGCGGACCTATCATCGATATCGGTGTACATCCGCTTGACCTCACCCGTTATCTCATGGGCAATCCGAAGCCTGTTTCGGTATACTGTGTTGCGGCAAACGAGCTTCACGAAGACCGTGCTAACCTCAAGACTCACGTTGGCTGGGCTCCCGAGGGTGCCGATCCCAAGAAGGATGTTTGTGACGTTGAATCGAGTGCAGTCGGTATCATCCGTTACGAAAACGGTGCATCGACTCTGCTTGAGTGCTCGTATAGCCTCCACGACGGCAGAAGCACTCAGGATGGCGGCAACGGTCGCATTCTTTACGGAACCAAGGGCGGTCTGAACCTCGACACAATGATGTATTACACCGACGTTAACGGCTTCATGGTCAATTCCGAGATCAAGGATGTGGACAACTACAACGAAGCTAAGGAAGGCTTCCGGGCAGAGATCGATCACTTTGTTGACTGCTGTCTTAACGGCACCAAGTGTATCTCCCCCGCAGAGGACGGCGTTGTTATCATGAAGATCCTCGAGGGACTTTACGAATCGGCAAGAACAGGCAAGTCTGTTGACATTATCTGACAAACATATACGAAAACGCACGGAGCTTTAATTTTCCGTGCGCTTTTTATTATTCCTTCATTTCAAATTCCCCTGTCAAAAGCGTAAAGTGCTTCTTGTCCGCTTCGATGATACCCTCGGCACGCAGCTTGCTGATCTCTACGGAAAGTCCGCTTCGGTCAACGTCAAGATAATCGGCAAGCGACTGACGGTCATACGGTATCTCAAATGTGTCACTTCCGGCACGCTTCGCCTCATAAAGCAGATATGCCATTAATTTTTCCCTGGTTGTACGCCTTGAAATTATCTCGATTTTCTTGTGAAGCATCAGGTTTTTCTCGGCAACCATCTGCATGAGATTGTATATAACCATGCTGTGAAACGCACAAGCATTTGAGCACGATTTCGTTATCCTGCCAACTCCGACAAGCATTATCTCACAGTCCGAAACGCAGATAACATCAACCGGCAGTGACTCAACCTTGGCGCAGGCAAACGTCTCACCGAATATACCGCCAACGCCAACACTTCCGACAATATCACGATTACCATAATAATCAACCTGCTCGATCTGCACCTCGCCCGATAAAACGATCCCGAGAAATTTCGCCGTGTCACCCTCGGAAAATATCATGTCACCGCGCTTGTATTCACGTACATCGGCACCGAGACAGCCGAGCATCGGTATAAGCTCATCGTCCGAAATATCGCGAAAAAGCGGACATCTGCGTAAAACTTCCTTGTAGCTCTTCATAAAAATCACCATTCTTTACCTGATAACATATAATTATTATAATACAAAGCAAAAAATAAGTCAAGTGCCGTGAAAAAAGCTATTGACAAATCCGGAAAAACGTGCTACAATGTTAGCGATACAGAGATTTGGAGACGTATCAAAGCATTGGCGTAAGAGAACGCCTTTGTTTTGTGCGTCTTTTTTTGTTTTTATTTGAAAGGAGATAATATTATGTATGACGTTGCCGTAATCGGCGCAGGTGTTGTCGGCGCGATGATTGCAAGAGAGCTTGCGGCTTATAAACTGAACATCTGCATACTCGAAAAGGAACACGACGTTGCAATGGGTGCAACCAAGGCAAATTCCGCCATCGTACACGCAGGCTTTGATGCAAAAGAGGGCTCACTTAAAGCAAAGCTGAACGTCAAAGGCTCAAAAATGATGGAGAACGTAACACACGAGCTCGGCGTAAAATACAGACGCAACGGTTCGCTTGTCGTCGGCTTCAATGAGGAGGACAGAGTAACACTCGAAACACTTCTCGAGCGCGGAAAAACGAACGGCGTTGAGGGACTTGAAATAATCGAGCGTGACCGTCTCACCGTTCTTGAGCCGAATATTGCAGACGGTGTCAAGTGTGCACTCTACGCACCGACCGGCGCAATAGTCTGTCCGTATGAGTTGACCGTCGCGGCAATCGGAAACGCGATGGATAACGGCGCAAAGCTTAAATGCAGCTTCCCTGTCACAACCATCACGGCACATGAGGATTTTTACGAAATTTCATCAGGGAACGACACGGTTAAAGCACGTTTTATCGTAAACGCAGCAGGCGTATATTCAGATGCAGTTGCACGCATGATCGGAGACGATACATTCACGGTGCATCCCCGTCGCGGTGAATATCTCGTCCTCGATAAAGAATGCGGCAATACCGTTTCACATACGATATTCATGACACCGAGCAAAATGGGCAAAGGAATCCTCGTTTCTCCGACGGTTGACAATAATCTTCTCCTCGGGCCGACAGCCGTTGACACCGTCGATAAGGACGATAAATCGACCACACCCGAATTTTTCACCTCTATCTTTGACATCGCCGCCAAAACCGTCAAAAATATACCGCGAAATAAAACGATCACCTCATTCTGCGGACTTCGTGCAGTCGGCGACACAGGCGATTTTATCATAACCAGTCCGAGAGAACATTTCATCAATGCGGCAGGAATAGAATCCCCCGGACTTTCGGCATCTCCTGCAATCGCGGAATATGTTCGTGAGCTTTTGGGAAGTGACGGCCTCAAGCTCGAAAAGAAGGAAGATCACGTAAGAACACGCCGTCCGATGCACGCCTTCCGTGAAGCGAATATAGACGAAAAGAACCGCATGATAAAAGAAAATCCTGCATACGGCAGAATAGTTTGCCGCTGCGAGGGCGTCACCGAGGGCGAGATACTCGATGCGATACGAACCAACCCACGGGCTACCGATCTCGACGGTGTAAAACGCCGTACACGTGCACAGATGGGAAGATGTCAAGGCGGCTTCTGCAGTCCGTATATCATTGAACTGCTCTCCCGTGAGCTCGATATACCTTATGAAAATGTAACCAAATTCGGCGGCGAATCAAATGTTGCGCTCGGTAAGACCAAGGAGGATAAATAATGACAGATCTCGTAATAATCGGCGGCGGCCCTGCAGGAATGAGTGCGGCAGTCGCAGCATATGAACGCGGTGTACGCGATATACTCATCCTTGAGCGTGACGACAACCTCGGCGGAATACTTCGCCAATGTATACACAACGGCTTCGGTCTGCATAAATTCGGCGAGGAGCTGACCGGTCCCGAATATGCATACAGATATGAAAAAAAGGTGCGCGAGCTTGGCATACCCTTTAAGCTTAACACAATGGTGCTCGATATAACGCCCGAAAAACGCATCACAGCAACCAATCCCGAGGACGGTATCTTCACTATAGAAGCAAAAGCGATCATCCTCGCAATGGGCTGCCGCGAGCGAGCAAAGGGCGCACTCAACATTGCAGGTACACGTCCGGCAGGCATATTCAGCGCAGGTACAGCACAAAAGCTCGTCAACATGAAAGGCTATATGCCCGGCAAAAACGTCGTCATACTCGGCTCGGGTGATATCGGACTCATCATGGCAAGACGTATGACGCTCGAGGGCGCAAAGGTCGCGGCTGTATGTGAACTTATGCCGTATTCGGGCGGACTTGCAAGAAACATCGAGCAGTGCCTTAACGATTTTAACATCCCCTTAAAGCTCTCACATACCGTCACCCAAATTCACGGCAAGGAGCGTCTGACGGGCGTAACCATCGCCAAAGTGGACGAAAACCGCCGTCCGATCGCCGAAACACGCGAATACATCCCTTGTGACACACTACTTCTCTCCTGCGGACTCATCCCCGAAAACGAGCTGACAAAGTGTACCGATGCCACGCTTTCTCAGATAACGGGCGGTGCTGCAGTCGACCAGAACAGAGAAACCTCGGTAGACGGTATCTTCGCCTGCGGAAATGTCCTGCACGTGCATGACCTCGTTGATTACGTATCCGACGAAGCCGAAATTGCAGGTAAAAGTGCGGCGGATTATATTGACGGCAAACGAAACAAAACGCTCAACATCCCGATAACGACCGACGGTAAAATACGTTACACAGTTCCGCAGCGCATAACCGAAGCCAAAGAGCTGACCGTGTATTTCCGAGTTGCGGACGTTTACCGCGACGTGAAAATAAATGTTTACGACGGGGAAAAACTCGTCTTTTCAAAGAAAAAACAAAAAGTGGCTCCCGGTGAAATGGAAGCCGTAAAGCTGAAAAGTGAAATTTTTGCCTATGCAAAATCACTCAAATTCGTATTGGAGGAAGCGTAATGAAACGAACACTAACCTGTATCGTCTGCCCTCTCGGCTGTACACTGGAGGTCGAGCTTGATAAGGGAAACGTCATCTCGGTCAGCGGAAACACCTGTGTGCGTGGCAAGGAATATGCCGTGACCGAATGTATCTCACCGATGCGCACCGTAACATCCACGGTAAAATGCGACGACGGCAGACTTGTGGCAGTCAAAACAAGCAGACCGATACCGAAGGAAAAAATGTTTGATTGTGTCAAAATTATAAACAATTCGCTTGCCCACTTGCCAATCGGGATCGGAGATGTTATAATCAAAGATGTATACGGAAGCGATATCGTCGCAACTCAGGAAAGGAACTAAAATAATGAAAACAGGCAGCGTCATCGCAGCACTCCGCGCCGATAAGGATTTTGCAAGCCTCGGAACAACTGTACCAAAGCTCATCTTCGATCTGTCACCCGATATAAACAGCATCGGCAAACGTCTCGACGCAGTGCACGCCGTCGGGAAACAGTATTTTGTTCATATAGACTTAGCCTCGGTAATCGGCAAGGACGAAAGCGGTATAGTTTTCTTAAAAAAGCTTGGCGTTGACGGCATAATCAGCACACGAACCAACATCATCAAAACAGCACGTGAGCATGGAATTTTCACGGTACAGCGTTTTTTCATCGTCGATTCACATTCGGTAGCAACAACACTTGAATCGCTGAAAGCTTCAAAAGCCGACATGATCGAAATAATGCCGGGCATAATACCGCGTGTTATAAAGTCGTTGCGTGAGAAGATCGACACCCCGATCATCGCAGGCGGTCTTATTGAATCGAAGCGTGATATCGAGAACGCCATAGAGAGCGGAGCCAGTGCCGTTTCAACCAGCCGCACCGAGCTTTGGCAGATGTAAAATTCCTATAAAATAAAAAGAGCACTCTCTTGTCAATCATCAGGACAAAAGAGTGTTTTTCTATGAGAAAAAAGCTACCTTACTTCTTCACTATTCACTCTTACCTATTACTTTCCAAAAGCCTTCTCGGACAGATTCAGTGAAAAGCGAAGCGTGAAAAGTGAAAAAATAAAACCTTCCCGAACTTAATCCGAGAAGGCTTTTGGCAGGGGCAGAAGGACTCGAACCCACGACACCCAGTTTTGGAGACTGGTGTTCTACCAACTGAACTATACCCCTAAACAACAGATATATGATACCATATTTCGTCGCATCTGTCAAGGGGTTTTTCAAAAAAACTCAGCCAAATAAAGAAAATTTTCAAAGTAAGCGGTGCAGTGGAAATTGCGGTAGAATCTGCTGTTAATATTACGTTTGTAAAGGAGTCACCAAAAACAGCTCATTCTATTGACATTTGCGTTGTAATGTGATAAAATATGTAATAGTAACGATATATTATAGGTGGTGAACCGACAGCATAAAATGATAAGGTCTGACGGCATATCGTTTTCATACGGCAAAAGCGAGATATTAAAATCGCTCAGCTTCTCTGCCGAAGACGGCGAATGTTTGGTTTTTGCGGGACCAAACGGCTCGGGCAAATCAACCGCACTCGGTATTATCTCGGGCGCGCTGAAAAGCTCATCCGGAACCGTTCATGCAAACGGCAAGATCGGATATATCCCGCAAGGAAGCGCACTTTTAGAGGATGCCACAGTCAAGGAAAATCTGCGTTTTTTCGCAAAGCTCTCGAAAAGCAGTGTTCCGGAAACACTCCCCTTTTCGGTCAGTGAGTATATGAACAAAAAGGTCGCCAAGCTTTCGGGCGGAATGAAAAAACAGGTCAGCATTGCCTGTGCTCTCATCGGTGATCCGCAGATCATACTGCTTGACGAACCGTGCGCCGCACTCGATATCACATTCCGTGACGAGCTTATCGGTATCATTGAAAAGTGGAAGCGCGAAGGAAAAACCGTCGTTTACGTCGGTCACGATCCAAGCGAATTTTACACCTTCTTCGATACGATCATCTTTTTCGATAACCCACCGCTCACAGTCAGCCGTCGGGAAATCGACACTCAAACCAAAACCGCAGAAGCTTTTGCGGAATTTTACAAGGACACATTATTAAACATCAAAAGAAAGTGAGTAACAATCATGGCAAAAATCAAGCTTTTAACCCGAATTTCAAGTGCAGCACTCGCAGCTTTGACCGCTCTTACATTCGCTTCCTGCGGCAGTAAAAAAACCGCAATGGAAACAGTTGAAGCTGCGGCAGACAAGAGTTACACCCAGCTTACCGAAAAATCCGACCTTGTAAATAAGCTCGAAAAGGTTGCAAACGACGGAAGCATCGAGCTTAAAATGGACGTTGGCACTCTCCTTCAGGCATTTGCTCCCGTGAGCGGTCTCGACCTCACCGCATCCATCAAGGGCTACAGCGATGCTGACGGCGGAAGAAGTGCGCTTCGTGCAGACATTCTCTCCGGCGGTACTTCAATTGCCGATCTTCTGCTCTATATGGCAGATAATTCGATCTCTGTTTCCTCTAATGCCCTCTTCGGCAATGATGTTTACGGCTTCTCAACCGATAACTTCCTCAGTGCTTTCAACAACTCCCAGTTTGGTGAGGACGGTTATTTCTCGCTCGGAATCTCGGCTGAAGATATCAGTGCGGCAATCGACTCGGTAGATAACTATGCAGTCCGTGCTGAAAAGGTCACCGCTCTCGAAGAAACAGTAAACGACGTATGGGATGGTCTGAAGGACGACGTTTACGCTCTCATCGAGGATAACGGCACAAACACAACAAGTGACGCAACTCTCAGCGTTGGCGGAAAAGATGTTAAAACAACCGACGTAAACTTCACATACACCGGCGATCAGATTGCAGACATCATCAAGGGCGCACTTGAGCTTGCCAAGGATAACGACGATGTTAAGGAAATCCTCGATGCAATGCTTGAAATGATGAAGTCTTATTATCCCAGCGAAGAAATGTATGATCTGCCTGCAGTTGACGAGCTGATGGACACTATCAACGGTGCTATCGACGAGGGACTTGACAGCATCGATGATATCAGAGAAGACCTTGCAGATTTCAAATTCTCATTCACAATGCATATCGGGAAGTCCTCAAAGGAGCTCATCGGTTTAACTGTTGATATCAGCGAAAACGCGAACTCCGTTGTCATGAAGGCTGTTTTCGGTCCGTCCGTAAACGACATTGACGAAATAAGCTTCAGCGTTGATTACAAGGATGAGTATGAATCGCATGAAATGTGGATCAAGTACATCGTTACCGAAGACACCAACGATACATACCGCGCAGAACTCTCCTATAACATGGACGGCGATAAGGCAGATCTCGCAGAAATCGAATGGAACAAGAAGTCCGGTGAGCTCGATGCCAGCGTAACCTTCGAGGGCGAGACCGTATCTATTAAGGGCAAGCTTCTTAACGAAAAGGATTCCATCACGCTTGCAGTAAACTCCGTAACCGCACAGGGTGTCACAGTTGACGTCGGCGAAATCGCTCTGATCTTAAGCACCAATGACACCATGCCCACAAACGGTGCTTACACCGATATCCTTGCAATGGATGAATATGCGATTTCAGACCTGCTTAACGAAATTTCCGAAAGCGCACAGGATATCGTAAGCGTACTCGGTATGTATTAAAAATCAAGCGCTATGCTTAAACGCGACTTAAAGTTCTTCTTTCATTCGCTTGCACGTGCGTCCCTGCTGCTTGTGCTTTTAGCATCGATCTGCATCGGGGCCGCAGCGGCGATGACCGGAGGAGCATCAAGTAAAGGCGATATAATAAAGGTAGCAATAGTTGACAATGAGGATTCGGTTATCAGCCGGATCCTTATTAATACTATAAGCGAAATGGATTATATCCGATCCATGATATCGGTTGAACAGACAGACGAGGAATCAGCAATGGAGGCCGTAAAAAGCGGAGAATGCACCGCCGCGATAATCCTGCCGGAGAATTTCATATCTGATATCGCTCGCGGCAGAGAGTCGCAGGGGAATGTCTATCTCTCGAAAACTGTATCGTCACAGGGCGAACTGATCGAATCGGCTGTCAACTTCGGTGAAAAGCTTATCGTTTCGGGACAATTCGGAGTTTTTGCAGGTGAACACGTGATAGATGAGCATGACGCAGGTGACGAAGTACACGATGACTACCTCCTTAAATCAAACACCGCTTTTCTTGCAGAGATCATGGCAGATCCCCAGCGTTATTTCACCGTCGAGGAGCTTTCGTATGAAAACAGCGGACTCGATACAGTGCAGTATTTCGTTGTCTGCTGGCTCTGTGCGATGTTATTTCTGATCTCGCTTTTCTTTATACAGTTTTTCATGAGAGACTGCACGCGTCCTCTCTTGTCCAGGCTTGCTTCATATAAGCTCGGAGCGGCACGGTTCATGCTCTGGAAGCTCGTTATAATGACGCTCTTCCGCTATATAATAATCCTCGCCGTGATTCTCCCTCTGAGCGAACCTCTCAGTATCACCGTAAATCTCATAACACCGCTCGCTGCGGCATACTTCATAACCCTGTCCTCTGCCTGCCTGACAATGTGCACAGGTGACGGCATAACCTCAAATACACTGGTCACGCTCGGCGGTCTGCTTCTCTGCGGAGGATTGATCCCGACAAGGCTGCTCCCGATCGGTGTGCGTTACATCGGACAAATGAGTCCCTTTGGAGCGGCAAAAGCAATTATCGAGCCGATGTTCGGAGCAAGTCCTGACCCGGTCGGACTCTGTTTCGCGCTCGTATACGCCGCATTGTCGGCAATACTTATAAAATCACGCATCACAAATATCATCTCGGGCAAATGTGACGCCTGAACAGAATCACAACGAAAGGAGGCTTTTGTGACAATGTATAATTACATCCTGGCAGTCAAACGCACACTGCGCTCGGTCTATTTCCCGACACTGCTTATAATTTTCGCATTTGCACTGATCGCCTCCGTTTCGCTCGGTGAAAGCGAGAGTATGCCGATAGCGGGAGTGTGCGATTTTGACGAAAGCGTTTCCTCCAAAAATATCGTCAAGCACCTTTCGGAAAACGGTTTCGAGCTCTGTACGGACGAGAAAGAACTCCGCGAAAAGGTAAGCTCGGGGGAATATAACTGCGGCGTCATTATACCGAAAGGCTTCAACGAGCTGCTGATGTCGGATAACATAGACAAATCAGTGACATTTATTACTTCACCGTCCTCTTTTTTACTTTCGATTTATTCAAATCACGTGATGACAGCTATCTTCTCCGAGTACGCACCGATAATAAGTGCAAATTCGATCACAGACACAACCATAACCGCAGACGAGGTCATCGCAGAATACCGAGACATGATGGCAGATGGCGCTCCCTTCACCTTCGCGGTCGAATACGTCGAGGCTGACGGAGAAAGCAGCCCACAAGCTCCCGATCGTTCACGTACATATTCGCTCGCCGTTGCCTCACTGCTCATTCTCGTAATGCTGATGTACGGCGTATGCGACCTTGTCACAAAGGATATCGAAGCCTGTTCACATCGCATAGGCATGAAAAACACCCTCATTCACAGTGTCATCCCGAATATGAGCGTGCGGATAATCGGTATAATGCTTGCGACAATAACGGCGGCGTTTGTCTCATTCCTCATAAATAAAAACACAACGCTTACCGAACTTTTTTTGCCGATATTCCTCTATTCCCTCGCAATCGCGACACTCGCACTGTTTGCAGCAGCTATTTTCCGTAGTGCGGCAAGGATACAGATATTTACGTTTTTCCTCTTTATTCTGGGACTTGTCCTCTGCCCGATATACATCGACATTTCACTGCTGCTGTCGACTGTAAAATATATACGCTTGTTCACCGCCCCGTATTGGCTTTGGATATTCGCAGATAACCCGTTCTATGCGCTCATACCGGTTATACTGCTTCCCATTTCGTGCCTGGCGCTGTATAAGCGGTTCGCAAAAAAGCCTGTAAAGTAAATAAAAATCGGAGCTTTACCGTTTGATTTCGGCAAGGCTCCGTTTCTTTGTATTCGATTTAAACTTTTGTAAGACTGGGACTTTCCTCTCGCTTTTGATGATTTTCAAGCCTGTAAAGCTTCGGCGGCAGACCAAAATGTCGCTTAAAAAACGCCACAAAGCTGCTCGCATTCTCAAATCCCATCATGTAACTGATCTCTTTGACAGTGTACTCGGAATTTACCACAAGCTGTTTTGCGTACTGCGCACGTGAGGAAATCAGATAATCGTTAAGAGTTTGTCCTGTGTATTTTTTGAAGATTCTGTTCAGATGCTTTCGCGAGAGACAGCATTCCTTTGCAACATCCTCACATGAAATGAGACGGCTTCTGTTGTTTTCGATATAATGCTTCGCCGCTAAAAGACGCGAATCCCCCGAAGCCTTGTAATTTTCCGGCAAACTTACGCCGAGCGCTTTGAGAGCGGAATAGATAATTTCAAAGGTTCTCCCTGTTATCAAGGTCTGCGTAAAAATATCATTTGCCGCCCTTTGCTTTAAAATAAAATCAACACTGTCAACGGTCTCATCGGAAAAGCGAAATTTCCGAACGGTATTCAAAGCAGAAATAATATGAGGAAAATCCTTGCTTTCAACAGTAAAGGCAAGCGAATTTTTTAAGTAATCCGATTCGCAGCAAGCAAGGCGGTGAACAACATTCGGCGGAATCAGAAGTGCTTCGTTTTGGTGAAGAATGATCGTTTCACCATCAATTTCGTAAGATAGCTCACCCGAAAAAACAAAATGTATTTC
>JAFTTS010000139.1 GCA_017466685.1 Clostridia bacterium | reverse complement strand
GGCAGCAGACGCTGAATAATTCTTACAAATTAAAGGAGAATAAAAATGGCTAACATTTCCGCAAAAGACTTTGCCGCTCTTCGCGCTAAGACCGGATGCGGCATGATGGAGTGCAAGAAGGCACTCGTTGAAGCAGATGGAAACATTGACGAGGCTGTAAAGGTTCTTCGTGAACGTGGTCTCGCAGTTGCACAGAAGAAGGCTGACAGAATCGCAGCTGAGGGCGTTGTTAAGATCATGCAGAAGGATGGCCTTGCTGCGATGATCGAGGTTAACTCCGAGTCTGACTTCGTTGCTAAGAACGAAAAGTTCCAGGCATTCGTTGACCTGCTTCTCGAAACCGTTATCGCTAACAAGCCTGCTGACGTTGACGCTCTCATGAACTGCGATCTTAACGGACAGACCGTTGATGCAGCTCTCAAGGAGCAGATCTTCATCATCGGCGAGAAGCTCACTATCCGTCGTTTTGTAATCGTTGAAGGCGCTGTTTCCACCTATGTACACGGTGGCGGTACAACAGGCGTTATCGTTAAGTTTGAGCTTGACGGTATTGCTGCTGACGATGCTGCATTCGTTGAGTGCGCACACAACGTAGCACTTCAGGCTGCAGCTATGAACGCAACCTATGCTAACAAGTCCGATGTTCCTCAGTCTGCTCTTGACGAGGAGAAGGAAGTTCTTCTCACTCAGATGGCTAACGATCCTAACATGGCTGCAAAGCCCGACAAGGTTAAGGAAGGCATCGTAATGGGTAAGCTTGGTAAGTTCTATGAGAACAACTGCCTTGCTGAACAGTCCTATGTTAAGGATGATTCCATGAGCGTTGCGAAGTATATCGCTTCCGTAAACAAGGGCATCAAGCTCGTAAGCTTTGTTAAGTACGAGAAGGGCGAAGGCCTCCAGAAGAGAGAAGACAATCTCGCAGAAGAGGTTGCAAAGCTCACTTCCGGTCAGTAATTAACTGAATTTGAAAGATCCTGTCATAGACCGTATTCGATTTATGACAGGGTTTTTTGTGTAATTGTTTAATTATTTTGTGACGTCCATGTTAACGACGGTGCGAAAGTGGAAAAAATAATTGGAAGTCAAGTAAAAATTTCACGATAACTCTTTACAAATGACGCAAAATCGGTTACAATATATATAAGGGTATTTACGACTCTATTTAACCAAAAGGACGGTATATTATTATGAGCGAAACTGCCACACCGAAATTCAAACGTGTCTTACTTAAGCTTTCGGGCGAAGCACTTGCTCCGAACGAGACAAAACGCCGTGAGCTTGCCGCAAAAGGCGAGTATCCGATTCTCGATTACGATATGCTCGACAGAGTTGCAAAGGTCGTTAAAAAATGTACCGAGATCGGAACGCAGATCTGTATTATCGTTGGCGCAGGGAATATATGGCGCGGACGTCAGGGAACAAATATGGACAGAACCCGTGCCGATCATATGGGTATGCTTGCGACGACTATAAACGCTCTCGGTCTGCAGGATTTCTTCGAGCAGAACGGCATCGACACACGCGTGCTCACTGCTGTTGAAATGAAGCAGTATGCCGAGCCTTATATTCGTAACCGTGCGGTTTCGCATCTTGAAAAGGGTAGAGTTGTTATTCTCGGAGGCGGACTCGGTATTCCGTTCATTTCGACCGATACTGCCGCTGCCGTGCGTGCTGCCGAGATTGGTGCAGATGTTATTCTGATGGGTAAGAACATCGACGGTATTTACACAGCCGATCCGAAGAAGGATCCCGATGCTACACGTTACAAAGAGGTATCGTATAAAGAAATTCTCGCAAAGGATCTCAAGGCGATGGACTCCACCGCGGCATCCTTCGGCAACGAAAACCACATCAAGACTTTTGTTTTTGAACTCAAAGAACCCGAAAACATTTACAAGGCAATAATCGGTGATGTTGAGGGTACTATTGTAATAGATGAATAATTAAAATTAACTTACAGAAAGGATAACTACTATGAAACTCGATTGCAAAGCTTTTGAAGAAAAAATGAAGAAATCCATCGCTTCCTATGAGGCACAGCTCGCCGATATCAGAGCAGGCAGAGCAAATCCCGGTCTTCTTGATAAGATCGACGTTGATTACTACGGTGCTCCCACAAAGCTCAACCAGATGGCAGAGGTTAAGGTTACCGATGCGAGAACCATCGTTATCACTCCCTGGGATGCAACCACACTCAAGAATATGGAAAAGGCGATCCTCGCTTCCGATCTCGGCATTACGCCCGTGAACGACGGCAAGATGCTCCGTATCACATTCCCTCAGCTTACCGAGGAGCGTCGTAAGGAGCTTACAAAGAAGGTTGCCAAGATGGGCGACGATGCAAAGGTTGCTGTTCGAAACATCCGTCGCGATGCAAATGATGCGGCAAAGAAGATGAAGAAGGACGGCGAAATGACCGAGGATGAGCTCAAGGCTTCGGATAAGTCTGTTCAGGATCTCACAGATAAGTATATCGCAAGCATTGACGAGATCACTGCACGTAAAAATAAGGAGCTTATGGAGATATAAGCACCGACATGGGGTGCCGTGCTTTTGCGGCATCTCTTTTAATATAAAATGATCGGAGTTTAAAATGTTTTCTCATGATCTTGAGAGCGGCAAAAAAAAGCTCTCGCATATTGCGTTTATAATGGACGGAAACGGCAGATGGGC
>JAFTTS010000138.1 GCA_017466685.1 Clostridia bacterium | reverse complement strand
TTATCAGAGTGTTTTTTCAAGACAAAATATTGTACACATTTTTTAAAAAATGTCCTTTTTTTATATTGCTTTTATTTGAAACGGATGCTATAATAAATATTACAGAGCCAATGGCCAAAATAAAATTAGGGAAGCTTTCGATTTTTGGAAGCTGTGATTGTATTTATGACAGAAAGAGTTTTTAAATTCGAATTATCGGACATTCGCTTATCCGTGATCCTTTTCGATGAGACATTTCAGATGAAGGAAACGGAAAGCTCGGAGAACACCTTCTCGGGACTCAAATCCGTTCATAATCACTCAAATTACGAGATTTTCTTTGTTACGAACAGCAGTTTATCTGTTGTCAAGGGAAACGACATCATAAAATGTGAGGAATCGCTTCTGATAATTCCGCCGTACGTTGACCATTACAGAGTCGGCTCGGGATTTGAGGGATATGCGCTTAACTTCAATATGGAAAAGAAGAAAAGCTCGGCGTCTCATTTTTATGAGGATCTGGTTCCGCGTCTTTCGAGCGACATGACACAGCTGCCTCTTACGCCTGACGAACGGTTTTATATATCACATATCGTTGACTGCCTTGCCGGAAAGCATCCGAAAAAGAATCTTCAGCACTTTCTATATCTGCTGTTTTCAGAGCTGATTCACAGAATTAAACCGCAGAGGTCCGAAAATGAAGCCGATATCGGAAAGCAGGCAAAATATATCAATAAGATCGAAACCTATATCGACCGTCACTATTTCGAGGATATCAGCCTTGACATCGTTGCAAAGGCGGTGAGTCTTTCAACCAAGCAGACCTCACGTATAATCAAAAAGGAATACGGCTGTTCGTTCACCGATCTTGTTACGCAGCAGAGGCTCGTGAAGGCGTGTATGCTGCTTGAACACACGGTGATGCGTGTCCGCGAGATCGCCGAGGTCGTCGGTTACAGAGACAGCGAGAATTATTTTTTGGCGCTTTTTAAGAAGAAATACGGCATGACTCCAACACAGTACCGTAAGTCTCAGAAATCGGGCAACAGTTGACAGAGACAGCTATATGCTTGCTTATATGATAAAAAGATAACCACCGGTTCAAAACAAAACGTGAACACGGTGGTTAATATTTTATTGCTTTTTGAGAGGATCGAAATGCTCGGCAACAGCCGTTTTTACAACCTTGAAAAGTCCTATAATACCGATGAGGTTCGGAATTATCATCAGACCGTTCATCATTTCGGAGATGCTCCAGATGAGGTCAAGCTCACTGATTGTTCCGATGAATACGACTGCAACGTAGATGCATCTGTATATCATAACCGCCTTCGGATGCTTGCCGAATAAAAATCCGACACAGACTTCACCGTAATATGCCCATCCTAAAATTGTGGACAGGGCGAAGAAAACCGTGGCGAGTGTGACACCGATTCCTCCGACTCCCGGCATGATCGAATTAAAGGAAGCAATACTGAGTGCCGCACCATCAAATTCGCCGGTATTCCAGTGTCCTGCTGTGAGAACGACGAGACCTGAGAGTGTGCAGATTATAATAGTGGTAAAGAATACCTCAAACATTCCCCAGAGTCCCTGCTTGACGGGATCCTTGGTGCTTGATGAAGCGTGTGCAATAGGTGCACTTCCGAGACCTGCTTCGTTTGAAAATACTCCGCGCGAGAACCCGTAGTGCATTGCGGTGAGGACACCGTATCCTGCCACGCCTCCGGCTGCTGACCTGAAATTGAATGCTTCTCTGAATATCAGTGCAAACGCATCCGGAATTTCTTTATAGTTAATAACAAGTGCAACAACCGAGCAAATAACGAAGAATACCGCCATAAAGGGAACCATCTTTTCGTTAACGGATGCTATACGTCTCATTCCGCCGAGGATAACACTTGCGGCGATAACTGTCAGGACAATGCCGGTTACGAGCGACGGGACATTCATTGTACTCTCAAGCGCAACCGCGATGGAATTTGACTGGGTTGCGTTACCCGTTCCAAGGCAGGCGCACATACCGAAAATTGCAAACAGAACGGCGAGCCATTTGATTCCAAGTCCGTTTTTTATGTAATACATAGGTCCGCCGACCCATTCGCCCTTTGCATTCTTTTCACGGAATTTAAGCGAAAGGACAATTTCGGCAAATTTTGTAACCATTCCTAAAAGTGCGCTTACCCACATCCAGAATATTGCGCCCGGACCGCCTGACACAATAGCCGTTGCAAGACCTGCAATGCTTCCGGTACCGATCGTACCTGCCATAGCGGTTGCAACTGCCTGGAACGGACTCACACCGGACTTATCACTTTCGTGCTGCTGCTTTGAAAAAATACCGAGAAGGGTATTCTTCATCATATATCCGAACTTGCGGAACTGTACAAATTTGAGCGAGATCGAAAATAATAATCCTGCACCTATTAAGAATGCAAGCATTATCGGTCCCCAGATGACGCCGTTCGCGGCTTCGACCGCATCAGCTATGAGATTGCTGCTTGTTACGGTGTTGCTTACAGTATCTATAGTTTCCATTGTAATGCCTCTTTTTCTTCTTTATCAGTTATCTGTTTTTTCCGGCAGCAGACAAACGTCCCTCTTGTTTGTTGAGAGTACAACCGAGGTTCGGGTGTTTGATACGCCGTTTATATACTTAATATAGTTGATGATTCCCTCAAGTCCGCTTCCCGATTTTGTTACTACCTTGAGTATGAAATCAAAATCACCGGCAATATAGTAACATTCGGCAATCGAGTCGTTTTCATTGATTCGTTTAACAAATTCATCATAATACTTCGGATGCTCAAGGCTGACGTATATGAACGCCGAGAGATCTCTGCCGAGCGTATTCTGACTTATAATTGTGGTGTATTGCTCGATAAGACCGGATGCTTCCATCTTCTTTATGCGTTCAATAACGGCTGAGGTCGAAAGGTTGATCTTTGCGCCGATGTTGGTTGCGTTTTCTCTTGAATTTTCCTTAAGACACACTAAAATTTCGTAATCTATCGAATCCAATTCTGACCCTCCATTCCCATAAAATTATACACAAATTTGAAGAAAAAGTAAAGACATTGGAAAGAGATAACTATTTTTTTCTGATTTTTTTCGACACGGAAAATATTTTATTGATTTATCTTGGTAAAGCGACGCAAAACCGAAATATTTTTGGTAAAACGCCATGTTATAAAATCTTTTTTTGCACATTTGCGTGGTATACGCTATTATTTTTGGAAACATAGCGGCGGTTGGATTTGGATGATTTCTTTGTGAGAATATACCGCCCCTATCAATTATTGACCTCTCGTCAAAAAAACATCCACCCGTTTAGTGAGTGGATGATTTTCGTGTTTTACGATTACTTTATATTGGGAAGACTTGCAGCGGCAATAGACTGACCTACACGACGGCTGCTTTCGTCGGGAAGATGGATTGTGATCTTCTTTGCAAGCTCGGGGAATTCTCCTGCGAGAACCTTCTCGGCTGTCTTGTGAAGAATGCTTCCGCCCTCACCGGAGGATACGCGTCCCATGAGAAGAACGTGCTTGATATCGTAGAACAGGGCATAGTAAGCAACAGCATAACCGAAGTATACGCCGATGGTTTCGTAAATCTTAGCGGCACGCTCGTCACCCTGCGCCATAAGTCCCTGAACTACCTTAAGCTTTTCTGCGGGAGATGCACTCTCATCGAGTTCAATTCCTGCGGCAGGAGCTAACTTGATAACGGAATCCTGGGAGAAATACTTAACTCCGCAGCCGTAGTCGCCCGACCACTCGTCAACCATAGCATCCTTGTTATAGTCAGCGGGAACGAATGCAAGCTCGTTGAGCCAACCGGTGATGTTACCGTTGCCGTCAACGTATCCGCCGGCTTCACTTGTACCCATTGCAACGCCGAGAACGTTATTGTCGTCAAGATCCATAGCGCCTGCAAGTGCGGTAACGTCACCGTCGTTTGCAACCTCGATCGGTACATTGCCGAGTTCCTTTGCAATGTCGGTGTAAATATTCTTAACAACCTTTTCAAATGCCTCGGGATTCTCATTCTTTACCTTGAGGAAAAGTGAGGATGTCATGATGCGGTTTCCGATAACGACACCTGCGGTTGAAACGCCGATACCGTCAACTCTGGGCATTTTGGATGCGGCAGTCTTCATTGCATCCATGATTCCTTCGTAATGATACTGGGGATCGTTCTGGAGCTTGGGGAACCAGACCACTTCCTCGGAATATGTAGCTTCACCCTCAACAACGGAGCTTACCTTGCGGTCACTTCCTCCGGCATCGAAGCCGATACGGCAGCCGTTTAAGTGACGTCCTACGGGAGAAGCGGACTCATTGGCTGTGGGAGCCTTATCAAAGGGAACGTGAACGACCTCGAAGTCAGCCTCATAAACGCCGGACATGAAATCACGGTCGAAGTCACGGTAGCCGCCGACAGAGTAGTCAGCCTTGATCTTGTCCGCGATGACCTTGGAGCCGGCGATGATTACTCTGTATCCACCGCGAGTCCAGAGCAGAGTTTTAACAATTCTTTCAACAAATTCGTAGTTTTCTTCGTCATGACCTGTGCCGTCCTTGAAAACCTCGATGGTGTAAACGGAGGTCAGACCGTCATTTCGCTCAAGACCGATAGTGAGCTTTTCACCGCCCTCAGCCTTGACTGCTGCTTCGAAATCACGGTAAACGACCGCCATTGGCATAAAGCCGGGATCGAGCGGAGCATTAAATTTAAGATTCATAAATGGTACGTCCTTTCTTGATGGTTTTTATAATATTGATATTTTCATCGGCAATGATGATATCCGCGTCCTTTCCTGCTTCAAGTGAACCGATACGGTCGGCACAGTGAATAGCGGATGCAGGGTTGAGAGACGCCATCTTGAATACCTCATATACGGGCAGAGAGGTGTGATCAAGAACATTCTTAACTGCACAGTTGAGCTTCAGAACACTGCCTGCGATAGTACCGTCAGCAAGGCGGCACTCGATACCCTTTAAGAAAATGGGTTGTCCGCCAAGGTCGTACTCACCGTCGGGCATACCGCCTGCACGTGTACAGTCTGTGATAAGAACCATCTTGTCGCCTTTAGCCTTTGCGATGATGCTGTAAAGGCCGGGATTGATATGGAAGGTATCAGCGATAACCTCAGCCGATACAGTGTCAGATGCAAGAGCCGCACCGACAACGCCGGGGTTACGGTGAGCTAAAGCAGACATTGCATTAAAGAGGTGTGTCGCGTGAGAAACGCCGTCCTTGACCGCACTCATAGCCTCGTCAAAGGTGGCATCGGTATGTCCCATGGAAACGAGAACATTCGACTCTTTAGCGAGCTTCTTTATGCACTCATGATCCTTGTCCATTTCGGGAGCGAGGGTTACGGATGTGATAATATCGGCATTTTCAAGAATGAAGTCAGCATCGGGAACAAGGATATTCTCTTCTGCCTGTGCACCCTTCTTGGAGGGATTGATGAACGGTCCCTCTGCGTGAACACCGATGATCTCGGCACCGTCCCAGGACTTGCTTTCCTCCTTGAGACTGCGAACCGCATTGAGAGCGGCAATGATCTCGTCCTTTGCCACGGTCATCGTTGTGGGAAGGAAGGATGTGACACCGTTCTTTGCAACACCGTAAGCCATTTTCCTGATACCCTCGGGCTTTGCGTCACAGGTATCTTCGCCGAGATATCCGTGAATATGTATGTCCACAAGTCCCGGAGCGACATAGTTTCCGGCAGCGTCAATAGTTTCGGCACCTGCGGGAACATCGTCAACGATTCCGGTGATCTTACCGGTCTCACTGTCAAAAGCAAGCGCCTTACCGCATACGAGCGAATCGGGAAGAACGATCTTGCCGTTGATAATGTAAGTCAATTTCATAATATATACTCCTTTCACAAAAACTTCGTCAGTTTACATTATATCACAACTTTGTGAAAAAATCAAGAAGTTTTCAAAATTTCCTTATTTTTTTCGAATGAGAACACCCTGTAATGATTGAGCCTTAAAAGCGTATACGTTGCTCTTGACCGATGCCAAATGACAGCCTTTGCCGTAATTAAGCTTCAAAATGGCTGAAAAAATTGAAAAGTTGACTTGACATAAGTCGGCATGGAATGTAAAATAATCATATAACACCAATTAATGTATGATTTTTTTCGGAGGGATCATGACAGGAATCGTATTCAATATTCAAAGATTTTCTTTGTTTGACGGACCGGGTGTGCGGACGGTGGTTTTTCTCAAGGGATGTCCGCTTCGCTGTGTCTGGTGTCATAATCCCGAGGGACTTTCAAGTGAAATGCAGGTTATGTACAACAGTGAGCGCTGTATCGGATGTGGTGCCTGCGTGGAGGCTTGTGAGAAGGGTTGTCACACGATGAAGGACGGTTTTCACGTTCTTGATCGTAAAAATTGTATCTCATGCGGTGAATGTGCGAAGGTCTGCTTCAGTCTTTCGCTCACTTCGCAGGGTGTTCAAATGACGGTAAACGAGGTTATGGACACCGTGATGAGGGATCTTAATGTTTACCGTGACAGCGGAGGCGGTCTGACGCTTTCGGGAGGTGAACCCTTGATGCAGGCTGAATTTTCGTCCGCTCTTTTAAAAGCAGCAAAGGATGCGGGACTTCACACCTGCACTGAAACGTCCGGCTTCGGTTCTTCCGAGGCTTTATCCGAAATGGCGGCTTACACGGATATCTTTCTGTTTGATTATAAGCTCACCGGTGACGAAGCACATACCGAGTACTGCGGTGCACCGGGAACACCGATCTTACATAATCTCGGGCTTCTTGACAGTCTTGGGAAAAAGGTGATCCTTCGCTGTCCCCTGATTCCCGATATCAACACAACAAAAGAGCATATGGAGGGGATCGCAAGGGTGGCACTTTCGCATCCTTACTCTGTTTCGGAGATTCAGATCGAGCCTTATCACCGTCTCGGAATTTCAAAGGCGGTTCAGCTCGGTATAACGCCGACCTATGAGGCAGAGGTTCCCGATAAGGATTTCGTCAGGGAATTTGCCGACGGTTTACGTGAGCTTTGTAAAGGGAAGGTTACTGTAAAGATCAATCAGTAAAACGCCCGATGGAGGTTACTATGTATAAGAATATCAATGATAAATTAGAGTTTACGGATCGCTTCAAAAGGGTTGAGGCAGGTGTACGTGCACGTCTTCGCCCCCGTGATCCCCGTGAATTTACTCTTATCGAGCCGATACCAACGAACGGTAAAAATCCGTTTGCCGATGTTTTTGAACAAATGCCCGATGCACCGTACGTGATCGCACTTGCACACGCAATCGTACGTTCCTGGCTCGATATGCCTTGTGTGATCTATCCCGATGAGGCAGTTGTCGGCATCACACGTCCCACCTATCCTATAATGGAGCATTTCAGCTGGGGTATTACGTTCTACGATGATAAGATCGATGCGGAACACGGCTTTGAGAGTGAGGAAGCTATTAAGACAGAAAAAGCAAGAATTGAGGCTCTGCGTGAGCGCATGACTCCCCTTGATATGTCTCATATGCACGATGCCGGAATTGCACTCCTCGGCGAGGAAAAATACAAAGAGCTTACCGCAACAGAGATGTACTGGGCAGGCGGTTATCAGGGACACACGCTCCCGAATTACGTTACGCTTTTAACTAACGGTCTTGACGGTATGCTTGAGATCATTGACAAGTATGCGGCTATCAACGCAAAGGACAAAGAAACCGCCGATTTTTACGAAGCAAACAGAATTCTTGCACGCGGTATGATCGCACACCTTGAAAAGTACGCGGCATATGCAAAGGAGCTTGCAGAAACGGAAACCGATCCCACACAGAAGCGTTACTATGAGGAAATCTCCGAAAACTGCGCATTCGTTGCACACAATAAGCCAAAGACGCTTTATCAGGCAGTGCAGCTTGCATGGATACTTTCGCTTTGGGACTGGGTTGACTGCATCGGACGCGTTGACAGGTTCTTCCTGCCGTTCTATGAGTATTCAAAGGAACACGGTGACGTGATAAGCGTTGAAGAATCCATCACCTCATTTATGTTCAAGATCTGGGAGGGCGGCTCTCACAATTCAACGCTCGGCGGATGTGATCCCGAAACCGGAAAGGATTCGACCAATGAGCTTTCATACCTGTTTTTGCAGGTGCTTCGCAATATTCACGATTCTCATCCCCGTATGGTCGTTCGTATAACGGAGGATACACCGAGGGAGCTTACGGATCTTATGGTCAAGATCTGGTCCGAGGGAATGTGTGATCCGACGGTCGTCAGCGATAAAACGGTCATTCCCGGCTTGCTCGGACTCGGTGTCACGCTTGAGGACGCAAGAAACTATGCAACGCTCGGTTGTCAGGAGATAGAGATCCCCGGTAAATGCAACACGGGCTGTGAGGATGGTTCTTTCAACCTTGCAAAAATATTTGAGATTGCGATGCTTGGCGGTAAGTCTACTGTCAATCACGATTATCAGCTCGGACCGGTAACGAAGCCATTCACCGAGTGTGAAACATTTGAGGAGTTCTTTGACGGATACGTCACACAGCTGAAATACTTTACGGAGATTCACCTGTATCTCTGCCGTAAGGGACAGGAGTGCCGTGCCGCTAACCACGCAAAACTGCTCAAAGGTCTCTTTACCGACGGTTGTCTTGAAAAGGGTATACCACACGATGCGGGCGGACCTATCTATGGCTACGGTGTTATTGAAACGGCAGGTCTTGCCGCAACCGCAGATTCCATGATGGCGATAAAGAAGTTTATATTCGATGAAAAGAAGCTGACAAAGGAACAGCTCGTTACGATGTTAAAAGCAAACTTTGAGGGCTTTGAGCGCGAACGTCAGATGCTTCTCAACGCCTCGCCGAAGTTCGGTAACGATAATAACGAGGTTGATGAGCTTGCAGTGCGTATCCTTGATATTTATTGGACCGAGATCGGCAAATATGAAACAGGACGCGGCGGTGTATATACCGGTGCCTGCTCGCTTTTGCTTGGCGGTATCACTTACGGTGAAACTATGGGAGCACTTCCTGACGGATGCTTTGCAAAAGAACCTCTCGGCAACACGATGGGCCCACGTCCGGGCTTTGATAAAAACGGTCTTACCGCGATGCTTAATTCCGTTTCGAAGCTTCCTATGGAAAAGGGAGTCGGCGGAACAACGCTTAATGTCATTCTGACGACGAAGATGCTTGCAACTCCCGAGCTTCGCCGCAGTGTATCGGATACGCTCCGTTCCTTCCTTGCAAACGGCGGCTGTATGGCACAGATCACCACGGCAAACAAGGAAGATCTTATCGATGCGAAGTGTCATCCCGAGCGTCACGGTGACCTTACCGTACGTGTCGGCGGTTACAGTATACAGTTTGTACAGATGGACGGTGTCTCACAGGATGAGATAATCAGCCGTTACGTGTGATTATATTACCATAAAAATATAAATATCCTCTTTTGACAGATGTATTTTTCTCTGCCAAGCGAGGATATTTTTTTATTTATATAATTTGGAACGGACGTTACTGCGTCGGTCTGCATTTTACGATAGCCTCGGTAACATCCGTCAGAACAAGCACACCGTTTTGATTGTACGCTTCGATGGTGATCTCAACAAGACCGTTTCGTGCGTTTCGTTTTACGAGGCTT
The DNA here is from genome assembly GCA_017466685.1 of Clostridia bacterium. Lineage (GTDB taxonomy): Bacteria > Bacillota > Clostridia > Oscillospirales > CAG-272 > Flemingiibacterium. Next base: position 6,273 of record JAFTTS010000138.1, on the reverse strand, counting down.
GTGACCGTTGCTTTTCCGGTTAACACATCCTCTGCGAAAACAGGCTTTAACCATTCGATTTTTGTCGATTTTCCGGCAAGCAGCTCCTCACCGAAGAAATCAACCTCGAGATACTTTGCCCACACGGACATGAACGACATAACGCCCGGCGCGATCAGCTTTCCAAAGGGTGTTTTTTTGGCGTATTCCTCGTCTGTGTGAAGCGGAATATTGTCATAGAGACGTGCGAAGTCGAGCATTTTTTCTTTTTCGATGACAGCGGCATCAATATCCACCGTCATTCCCGGTTTTATATCTTCAAAATACATTTTTTTACCTCAATAATAATCCTTCGGTCAGCCGAGCTTCAAAAACGATTCAAGCTTCTTAAAGCGCGGTGAGGGTTCAAAAATTCGGTCAACAAGCTTACCCATAATTGCAATGAACGGTGAATTTACGGCGGTGGTTACAAATGTACCGAGGCCGATACTATGGTAAGAGGTGTGTGTTATGCCCGACCAGTCGAATGAGGTAACGTCACCGAAAAGTGTGATGGCAAGCACTACCGATATAACGAGCAGGGTGACGTCAAATGCGGTTTTGACCTTGCCTATGCCGATATGAAATCTGTCTGCCGTTTCTGCGACGAACAGCTCGTAAACCTGGAGCGGAAGATATGTACGGAAGAAGCAGGCAATGCCGAATGCAATGATGAGGTCGCCGACAATGAGCATGATCCAACGAAGCCATATTGCATCAAAGGTGACGTCCCCGAGTATCCACAAAAACAGATTCAGCGTGTAACCATACAGCACCGCAACAGCGAATGCGAGCAGATATCTCCAGTTAAAGCGGCGTACGACAATGCACATAAGCACCAATATAATGCCTTGGATTATATATTCGGTGACGCCGACGCTGAATATTTCGCTGAACCTTAACATTGCCTCGGAAACGATGAATGCAGGTGCGGCGATCATGGAAACGCCGAGATTGGCTTTACTGCAGATCGCAACTCCGAAGGCGACGAAAATAAACCCGAGTATCCATAAAAGCTCGGAGGATTTTTTGATTTTGTTCATAACGGTATCCTTTTTTTGTAATTTCTGACTTATACATTATAGCACATATTTCGACAAAAGGCAATACCGATACAGCGTACTTTTTAAAAATAATTTCCGAGTGCAATTTAATAGGGGCAGAGTGGGATCAGCAACGTGTCGCCGCATATGTATGTCTTATTTTCCCCATGATCCCGGCATATTGCGATTGCACTTGAAAAAACGGGAAAATATGATATAATATACTTATAAAGCGGCGTGAGTTTAGATTCAGTTTACTCAGAGCGGATATAATGATGCAGAATATTAAAATCTGAGAGGGAAGGATTTATGTTCAATATTCTTGTGGTTGATGATGATAAGAACACCCGTTTATTGCTGAGGGCTGTTCTTGAAGGAGAAAATTACACGGTCTTTACGGCAAATAACGGCGTTGCTGCACTTGACGTGATAGACAAAGAGCATATTGACCTGGTCGTTCTTGACATCATGATGCCGAAAATGGACGGTTACGAATTAACAAAGCTGCTGCGTGAATCGGATAACAACCTGCCTATACTCATGGTGTCGGCAAAGCAGCTGCCTGCGGATAAACGTCAGGGCTTTCTCGTCGGTACCGATGACTACATAACCAAGCCTATTGACGAGGGTGAAATGCTTTTACGTATCAAGGCGTTACTTCGCAGAGCCAAGATCGCAAGCGAACGCAGGATAACGGTTGGTGACGTCGTTATCGATTACGATTCCCTGACAGTTACAAAAAACGGAGAAGTGCAGGAGCTTCCGCAAAAGGAGTTCATGCTTTTATATAAGCTGCTTTCCTATCCCGGAAGAATATTCACGCGGATCCAGCTCATGGACGAAATATGGGGTGCGGACAGTGATACCGGCTGGGAAACGGTTACAGTACATATCGGCAGACTTCGCAAACGCTTCGAGGGATGGGGAGAATTTTCAATCGAATCTGTCCGCGGGCTCGGATATAAGGCGGTTAAAAGGGTATGAAAAGAAACAAAAAACCAAATCTCAATGAACGCAAAAGCAGGTTTTCGTTAACGCTCCTGTTTTCGATCATTATTTTCGTGATCCTGCTTGTTTCGGTTGCGCTTGCGGCTCTGACGGCGTATATTTTTTCCCGTATAGGACTTATACGGATAGGATTTTCAGATATTCCCGAGCTGAGACCGCTGCTTCTTTATATGACCATCGTCAGCTTGATCATCGGTTTTGGTATAGCTGTGCTGACGCTTAAATATCCGCTCAAGCCGGTCAACCGTATGATAACGCAAATGAACCGTCTTGCAGTGGGCGATTTTAAGGCGAGGTTATATTTCGGAAAGATCATGGCAAGTCACCCGGCTTTCAGAGAAATGAGCGAAAGCTTTAATAAAATGGCGATGGAGCTTGAGGGCACAGAGATGCTGCGTTCCGATTTCATTAATAATTTTTCACATGAATTCAAAACTCCCATCGTTTCGATCGCCGGCTTTGCAAAATTACTTAAACGAGGCAATCTGACAGAGGAGCAAAAGAGGGAATATATCGATATTATCGAAGAAGAATCGCTCCGTCTATCCTATATGGCAACCAATGTTCTCAATCTGACCAAGGTTGAAAATCAGACGATCCTCACGGAGATCTCAAGCTTTAACCTCTCCGAACAGATACGTTCCTGCGTCCTGCTGCTCGAAAACAAATGGAGCGGCAAGCATCTCGATTTCGTACTGGAATTTCCCGAATATACGATTTATGCAAACGAGGAGCTCCTGCGTCAGGTCTGGATCAATCTGATAGACAATGCGGTGAAATTCACGCCCGACTACGGTACTGTTGAGATAAAGATAGATGAATCGGAGAAGCTGCTTTCCGTTTCGGTCATTAACACCGGAAGTGAAATTTCGCCCGAGAATCAAAAGAGGATATTCAATAAATTCTATCAGGCGGATGAATCTCACGCTTCGGAGGGTAACGGTGTCGGTCTTGCGATAGTTAAAAAGATCGCGTTTCTTCACGGCGGTACGGTATCGGTAAAATCGGAGCATAATGTCACATCCTTTAAAGTCGAGCTGCCGAAGGTGAAATAAGGCGGAAATTATATTGTGTGTACAGACAGTCGTTATTTTTATGGCTGTCTTTTTTTGTTTCGTTTCAGTTTAGATTTCTTTGGTAAACTTTCACTGTCGAAAATTGTCCGCAATCTTTATAAATGTAATTAATGAAGGAGTGTAAGCAATGAGAAATGTTAAAATCATCACCGATTCCTGCGCAGATCTCGGTGCGGATATTCTTGAAAAATATAATATTGATTTTGTTAAAATGTCGATCATCGAGGACGGCAAGGAGTCACCTGCGCTTCTGACCTGGAGCAAAGAGGATGCACACAGACTTTATGACACCATTCGTGCAGGTAAGCGTATCACGACCGCACAGGTTTGCGTGGAGGAGTTTACAACCGTTTTTACAAAATATCTGGAAGCGAACTGTGACATTGTATATATCGGATGCTCATCAAAGCAGTCGGGCTCTGTTAATACAGGCTTTGTGAGCGCACAAAAGCTCCTTGCGAAATATCCCGAGGCACGTATTTACTGTATCGATTCTCTTAACGCAAGTATGGGTGAGGGTATGCTGGCTGTTGAAGCGGCAAAGCTTGCGGCGGACGGTAAGAATGCAGATGAGATCAATGATCATATTTTATCTGTTCGCAAAAACGTAAATCAGTTTGTTACCGTACATACACTCGATCATCTGAAAAAAGCAGGTCGTGTTTCCGCGTCCTCCGCATTTTTTGGTAATCTCATGGGAGTGAAGCCGATTCTCGTTTCCGATGTGAACGGCGTACAGATTGCGATCAAAAAGGTTAAGGGCAGACAAAATTCCTTTACAGAGATCGTAAAATGCCTGAAGGAATGTATCACTGAGCCCGAGGATAAGACCGTCTATATCGCTCATGCCGACTGTGATCAGACCGAGCTTGATGCACTTGTTACAACTGTGAAAAATGAGATTCCCTGCAAAGATGTTTACGTTGGTTTGATCGGCCCGATCATCGGTGCTTCAATTGGTCCGGATGCTGTTGGAATCTGGGCATTCGGTCAGACTGTGACGTACGCGGCAGAGGAGAAATGAGATGGAAGATACACAGAAAATAAACGGTCTGCTCTTTGCGAAGATGCTTCGTGCAGGCGGTGCTAACCTGCGTGCTCATGTTTCTGAAATCAATGACATCAATGTTTTTCCGATTCCCGACGGTGACACCGGTGACAATATGCTTTTGACCTTTATCGGAGGTGTTTCGGCGGCACGGAACGAATATACAAGCATTTCGGATGCCGCAAGAAGTGCCTCTGACGGTATGCTTCTCAGTGCCAGAGGTAACTCGGGTGTTATTCTCTCGCAGATATTTGAGGGACTTGCAGACGGACTTGAAGGCGTTGACGAGGCTGATAATGAAGCACTTATCCGTGCATTTAAGGAGGGTGTCAGACATTCGTATAACGCCGTTATGGAGCCGACCGAGGGAACGATGCTGACCGTTTTTCGTCTCGCCTGTGAATATGTTTCGTGTGGGACATTTGATGCTCCTGCGGCGATGCTTCGTGATTTTCTCGGTGAAGCCGGACGTGCACTCGAAAAAACGCCTGATATGCTTCCCGTACTGAAAAGGGCAGGTGTTGTCGATTCGGGCGGAGCAGGACTTGTTTATATCTTCGAGGGGATGCTCGGCGCGCTTGACGGAGGTGTCACTTTTGAGGATATCGCTCCGGTCAGTGTGCAGGAATCTGAAATTGATGTTGATCTTTTTACCGAGGACAGCATTCTTGAATACGGATACTGTACCGAGCTGCTTTTACGACTTCAAAGATGCAAGACCGATATTGATAATTTTGAGCTTTCACCGCTTACCGAATATCTGAATGGTATCGGTGATAGCGTGGTTGCCTTTAAAACGGGCAGTATCGTTAAAATACATATTCACACAGCGACTCCCGGTGAGGTGCTTGCCTATTGTCAGCAGTACGGCGAATTTCTTAAAGTCAAGATTGAAAATATGTCACTGCAGCACAACAATGTTTCACTCGGTAAGGTAGCTACCGACGCAAAACCTGACAGTGAGCGTAAAGCCTTCGGTGTTGTTGCCGTGGCATCGGGCGACGGTATCAAACAGCTTTTCAAAGAACGCGGTGCTGACGTGATCGTTGATGGCGGACAGAGCATGAACCCGTCTGCCGAGGATTTCTTGGAGGCGTTTCGCGAGGTCAACGCTGATACGGTCTACGTGCTTCCCAATAACGGCAACATTATTCTTGCGGCAAGACAAGCGGCAGGGCTTTATAAGGATTCGGACATACGTGTTATCGAAAGCCACACGGTCGGCGACGGTTATGCGGCACTTTCCATGCTGAATTTTGAATCGGGTGATGCTGATCTTATTGAGGATGAACTTAACTCGGCAATGGAGGGCGTTATAACCGCACAGGTGTCAAAAAGTGTACGTTCCACAGAGGATGTGCACGCAGGCGAATATATCGGTTTTGTCGGTAAGGATATTCTTACGGCGAAGGAAAGCCGTTTTGATGCTGCCTGTGATACTCTCGATAAATTATCGGCAAAGGGCTTTGATATCTGTATTCTGATCCGCGGCAGAGAGACGGATGCAGAGGAAGCGGCTCTGATAGAAAATCATATCGTTTCAAATTATCCCGGCAGAGAGGTCTACATCATAGACGGAATGCAGGAGATATACGACTATATCATAATTCTTGAGTAACGGAGGCGGCACTATGGAAATGTTACTTTACATATCGGCAGCACTGAGCGCATATCTTGTTGCAGGATGGAATCCCGCGATCACGTTTTCGAGGGCGATCTATAAAAAGGATATACGCACCTGTGGAAGCAAAAATCCCGGCTTCACCAATTTCAAGCGTACCTTCGGCAATAAATGGGCATGGTGGGTGCTGGCGCTTGATCTCTCAAAGGCCGCGATAGTTGCCTTAATATTTGCCGTTCTTTTTGAAAATTATCTTGACTGTTATCAGTTCGGTGCCGCATATACGGGAATATTTGCAATGCTCGGTCACGCTTATCCCGTTTGGTATAAATTCAAGGGCGGCAAGGGCTTTCTTGTCTGTCTTTCAACTGCATGGGTGACCGATCCGAGAGTTGGTCTCATTGCAACCGTGATAATGATCGTGCTGCTTCTTTCAACAAAATATATGTCGTTATCTAC
>JAFTTS010000137.1 GCA_017466685.1 Clostridia bacterium | reverse complement strand
ATGGCAGACGCTATTCGCGTCGGCAACCGTCTTATTATGATGCACGAGGGACGGATCGTAGTTGACGTAAAGGGTGAAGAGAAGAAAAAGCTTACGATAGAGCAGCTTCTTCAAATGTTTGAGGCATCAAGCGGAAGCCGTATGACAAGCGATAAGGTTATGCTTTCCAAATAATCGAATACCCTGCTATGATTCTGACCGCCGTTGGTTGGACACAGCAGGGTATTTTTCACGCAAGCCGCAAAATTATAAAAGATACGCCCTCTTATAGCAGATATATTTCTATCATGCAGTAAGAGGGTGTTTTTATTATTCGTTTTTACAGTGCTTTATTTTTTGTTAATCCTGCGAGGGAAGATTTTTGATCAGCCACTTTTCGAATTCCTCCATAGAATCAAAGCTGTTGAAGAATTCCTCCTGCATTTCTTCGGGCATTGCCTGAACCTCTTCCCATGTATATTCGCTCGGCTGTTTTCCACCGTTTTCCCACGGCAGATCCGATGTTACTCCCGAGCCCGGCTGAACGCGGTTATACCACAAAAGAAGATCCTCGTGGCTCTCAAAGCTCTTATAGAAAGCTTCCTGCTGTTCCTTTGAAAGAGCGTTGTATTCATCCCATGAGTATTCGCTCGGCTGCTTTCCTCCGTTTTCCCACGGAATGAGGGTGTCGGTGTCGGGCTGAACACGGAGAAGCCATTCGCTGAACTCCTCCTGCGATTCAAATTTGTCGCGGAATGTGTTCTTCTCGTCATCGGACAGAGCGAGATATTCCTCCCATGTGTAGTCTGAGGGCTTCTTCTCGGTGGTGTCGTTACCGTCATCGGTCTTATCGTCATTGGTCTTATCGCCATCGGTCTTATCGTCATTGGTGTTATTGTCATTGGTATTGTTGTCATTGGTATTGTCACCATCGGTTTTATCATCATCGCTCGGATCATCATCGGTCTTGCCGCTGTTGTTGACCTCCGGATGAACTCTGTTGACCCATGCAGCGAAAAGCTCCGTGCTTTCAAAGCTATCGTAAAATGCGTTCTTCATGTTGTCGGGCAGAGCCTCATATTCCGCCCATGTGTATTCGCTTGTTTTCTTGCCGCCGTTTTCCCACGGAAATTCGATGGGATCGTTTTCAGCCGGCGGATTCGGTTTATCTGTGTCCGGCTTGGTTTCTTCGGTATCATCCTTGCTCTCCGGTTCGGGAAGCGTTATCTCAATTCTTGAAGCCTTGTCGGTGAGTCGGCAGAGTACTGTTGCCGCTTCCGAGCGTTTGAGTGTATCTGTCGGAGCGAACGTACCATTATCATCTATTCCGCAGAGGAGTCCGAAGCTGAAGCAATCGAGAACGTAGTCCTTATAGTAGTCTCCGATCGTCACATAGTCGGCGATCTGTGTTGTTTCGACGCGAACTGTGAGACTTTCGCCCATTTCTTCAACACAGCGAACGAGTATCATTGCCATTTCTTCGCGGGTTATCGGCTTGTCAAGATCACCGTCGTCAAGCTCATATTGCTTTAAGATATCATTAAGTCTTGCGAACATATAATATTTATTCCACCATTTTTCGGCGTCATTCGCAATACTTTTTGCCTCATCGGGGAAGGTTGCGCGAAGGGCAACGGCTATAAATTCCGCTCTCGTCATTTCTTTGTCGGGAGAGAATGTTCCAACGCCGTCAATCGGCTCGGTCGTGCCTCTGAAAAGACCTGCTTCGGTCATCTTCATTACCATTTCATATGCCCAGTGCTCCTCGGGGACATCGGAAAATTTCGTAACATCGGCGGCACTCAGTACCGTTGCCGTAATAAGGAGTGTTGTAAGCACGAGTGATGCGGATCTGATGAGTTTTTTCATGATTTCAACTAAGCCGGGAAGGCTTTCCTTTCTGTAAATTATCTGTGACCGTTATTCTTCAAGGAGGATTTCGCGTATACTTTCAAGCTCTTTGGCACTGACGCCGATCGACAAAAGCCAGTTTTCAACCCGCTCTTTCGTATTGTCACCCTCGAGTGATCTTATGCGCTCAACGAATGTGTCAAATTCGGCGTAATTTACATATGAATCGGTGAATGCACTGAGCTCATAATCCCTGTAAAGATCGGCATCCGAAACACCGAGCATTGCTTCGAGCAGATAGCAGACAGTACCCGTTCGGTCACGGCCGTATGTACAATGGATATATATGGGGTAATTTTCCGCTTTGGCGAGCTCGGAGAAAATATTTCGTATCACCTCAGGTCCGTCATCACGAAGAATATCGGAATACATCGGTGAATTATAGTATTTGTGTATAGCTCCGTGACCGAGCGCATCCTTGCCGTCCTTGTTGTCGGTTGACGGGCGCAAATCGAGGTCAAAACGGATCCCAAGGTCGTTTGTCATCTGCAAAAAACCGGTGTCGGTGAGGCAATATGACGGTTCAACTGCGCCATCAAGCTCACAGCCGCGGTAAATCAGTCCCTGACGTATCGTTTTTCCGTCTGTCGTTTCCCAGCCGCCGATGTCGCGTACGTTTACAAGACCGTCGATATTAAGAACTCGCGGTGTGGCTTCGGTTTCAAAGCTTCCCGTCGCACCGACGTCACAGCCGTTTGACAGGTGAATATTCAGTCGATAGTAATATTTTGTTCCGGTTTTCAGATTGAAAATTTCAAGCTCGTTTGTGTCAGTACCGAGGTCATATGTCCTTGCATCCTCATATGTGCTGCTTTCCGAAACATCGAGGCTTGCGCCTTCAACGGATGTACCTGCCGGAAGACCGGATGCACGGTAAACAAATGTAACGGGACGTCCTGCGTCAAGTCCGCCTGTATAGCCGTAATATGCGCGGTATGATTCAAGCGCCGTACTGTTGTTCGACGGATCAAGATAGTGTGCGATGGCATCGCTTATCAGACGTACCTTTTCGGGATATACCGATGTTTCGATTTTAACCGTTGACTCGGTTATCGTCTGTACCTCGGGGAGCTTGACGTCATTATTCGTGGGTGTATCTTTTTTTGCGGCAAGCAGGATGAGCAGAACGACCGAAACCGTACATGACAGGATATTTATTATGATGCTCTTATAACGCTTGAAGAAGTTTTTTAATTTCTTGCCGGCAGAATTTGATGTGCGTCGCTTGTGTTTTCTGCGGTGACTGTGATGACTGTGGTGATGATGACTGTGGTGACTGTGTTTTTGTTCCGTAAGTGAGTCGGAAATGTTTTCGGCTTGAGTTGTTTCGTCGGGGATTACGGTGATTTTATTGTTTTCTTCCATGTGATTTGCCTCAGTTTTGTTGTTCCTTGTTTAACAGATATATTTGAATATGCTTAATTTTGAGCGTTTTTTTTATAAATATAACAGCCATTCCGATGATTGCTGCCACTGCAACTGTTATGATAAGCTTTGTCGGTTCATATGTGTCCTGCGGCATCGAGCGGAGCTTCAGTGCATATCCGACGATGCGTCCGACACAGCCGTGAGTTACGTAAATGAGAACGCTGAGCTCTCTGATTCGAAGTCCTGTTTTGAATGTATTCCTGCTTTTCATAACAAGCAGAAAAATTATCGGGCAGACAAGTGCGAGCATGATGTAACAGTCGTCGGTGAAGGCTGAGTTTAATTTTAGTGTCATATACCTCTCCAACATGAGAAGCAAGACGGAAAATGCGGCGAGGATGACGAGGCTTATTCTTTTGAGCCTTGGTGCTTTTTCTGCCACAAACCTGCCGAGAGCTATCCAGAAAAGCGCGACCGGAAGTCCGGTGCTGAGATATAATCCCGTGAGGTTTGTCCAACCGTCGCCGATTATGCGCACAAACGTATCTGGAGCGAGCAGGTTAAACTCCGATATTTCGCAGTTCGTTGCATCCTGTGCGGACGAGACCTGCACTCCCGAGGATATCATCAACTTTGCAAAGCAGTTTGAGGGAACTCACGTCACCGACTATTTCATTAACGTCGCAGGCTGGGTTACAAACTATCCCTCCGACAAGTACACAGACTTTGTTGAGAAGTATTACATGACCGAGGAAAACGGTCAGACGGTCGATTACACGGGCACAAGCTCCGTCAAGGGCGCTCATTACATTTTCGATACGCTTGCCGCAGATTATATCGGTTTATGGCATGAGGCGTTTCCGCAGGTTGGCATCAATCCGTGGATCTCATTCCGTATGAACGATATTCACGTAACCGACGATGCTTACAACAAAAATCCGAACGCTGAGGCATCCGAGTTCTTATATAATCATCCGGAATACCGACGCGCAAAGCACCATCCGCTCAGCACTACTTCGACCAACTTCGACTATTCGATTCCCGAGGTTCGTGAATATTTCCTCGGTATCGTAAACGAGGCACTTGACCGTTACGGCTCTTACGGAATTGAGCTTGACTTCATGCGTGAGGCTTGGCTCTTCTATCCCGGCGGAGAATATAACGGTCTTGAGATCCTGACCGAGTTCATGCGTCAGGTCAACGATATTACCGATTTTTATTCTGTTAAGTACGGTCACGACATCAAGGTTGCAGTACGTGTTCCCTCCGATGTTCAGACCGCGTACGATTTCGGAATTGACGTTGTAACCTGGGCGGCTGAGGGACTTGTTGACATGGTTATCCCGACCTCCAGATGGGATACGACCGATATGGACATTCCCGTTAAGGTCTGGGATTCAATACTCACTCCGTTTGACGTTGAGCTTGCTGCCGGTATTGAAACACGACTTCGCACATGGCAGGGAAGTAACATTGCCGCTCACTCAACCGAAACTCTTGCAGCATATGCCGCGAATGCATTCTCGCAGGGTGCAGACAAGATTTACTTTTACAACTATTTCCTTGGCGTTAACGACGTTTTCACAGAGGACATCAAGTACAGCACAGACAGTACATATTATAATCCTATGTTGCTTACGGGATATTGGAATGTTATAACCAGCGTAGGTTCTTACGAAAAGCTTATGACTATGAACCGCCGTCACCTTATCAGCTATAACGACATGAATGCGGCTTGGAAAAACAGAAATCAATATTTCCCCGCTGAAGTTAAGGAGACCGGATTCACGACTCTGCGTGTTGCTGTCGGTGACGTTCCCGAGGGCGCAAAGCTGACCTTGAAGATCGCTTGTGATGCCGATGCGGCGTTCAGCACACCACCGACTGTATATGTAAACTCCGTGCTTTGCGAGTACATAGGCAAGGATTCGAGCAGATCCATCAGCTTTGGAAACGGTAACTGGAAACTAACCGACGACATGATGCTTTGCTACGATATTCCCGTCGAAGCTCACGATGAATTTTATATGCACGTTGAAATGCAGGCTGCCTCTGCGGATGCAACCTTCAGCTGTGACGATATTGAGGTTTACGTCAAGGCACACAATTAACGACTGACAAAATAAATCAAGTGTTTCCCCCATTATTTACCATAGCCTCTCCGTTGATTTAGCCGTCTTCGGAGGGGCTCACAAAAAATCAAGCTTTCATAATGAAAGGAATATAACCATGAAAAAATTATTAAGTATGATTTTCGCGCTCACTTTAATGCTGACGCTTTTTGCTCCTGTGACCGTTTCTGCGGCTGACGGTGAGGTTCTTGTCGGAACACCCGTTATCGACGGTAAAATCGACGATATTTACAAGCAATCACTCACTATCGTTTACGACGGCAGTGCAGAGAAGAATGCAGAGGGCGCAAACTGGTGGGATGCTACCGGTAAGTTCTATGCGCTCTATGATAACAAGTATGTTTATCTTGCCGCAGAGGTAAAGGATAATGACGTTGTTTCGGCATCTGACCGTTATTTGCTCCGTGATCCCAATCCTTACGGCAGTGACGTTGTTGAGTTCCGTCTTGATTTCAACCATGACTATGCAACAGGTTACAATTCAAGCGAGTCTTTCTTCAAAATCGGAGCTGACGCGACCGGAAAAAGAAAATACACCTATTTTAGTGAGGTCGTTGATATCGACACAGTAATCGTAAAGACCGCGATCACATCTGACGGTTACGTTATCGAGGTGGCTGTTCCTCACAGCACGAATGATCTTAATAAGATTCTCGATGTCGGCAAGCTTGGTCTCAAGATATGGCTTTATGACCTGCGTGCGGAATCGGCAGGTATTGCATCTCCCGTTGAGACCATTGACTTTGTTCAGTATGCCATGATCTATGAGGGAGAAAGCATCGGCGACTGCGTATACTATGATCTTTCGAGTAAGAAGGCTGTTTCAAACGGTACTCCGGTTGTGGAAGATACGACAAAAGCACCCGAGACCACTGTTGCTCCCGAAACAACAGAAGCACCTGAAACCACTGCAGAGCCTGATGACACCGAGGCAGCCGACACCACCGCAACCGTTGACGATACCACCGCGGCAGACACCACTGAAGTTGAGGATACAACCGCAGAGGATGTAACAACCGGCGCAGATGACACCACCGAAGCTGCTGACACAACAGCGGCAGATGATACCGAAACAGAGCTCGACACAACAGAGGCTGACGACACCACTGCAGAGCCTGAAACAACAAAGACCGACGAGGATGATACAACAACAGCACCGAAGTACGATGAAAGCGGTATAAGCCCCATTGTTATCATCGGTATCATTGCGGCAGTTGTGATTATCGCAGGTGTTGCAGTAATCGCTTCCAAGAAGCGCAAATAATTTTATGTGAGACTCCCGTAATAAAATACGGAGCCGTCTAAATTTCTTCAGCCGAGAGGGCGTATCGAAAGGTACGCTCTTTTGGTTTTTGGCAGTAAAAAACCACCGGCTGAATTGTAAACCGGTGGCTGTAATGTATTTATCTGTATTGCTCGGGGATCTGATAAACGCGCTCGACAGCTTTGAGGGAACGAAGTGCTTCGTCGATGGTCAGCTTTAATTTCCTCTCGCCGATAACCGAGAGTAAGAAATCCTCGTCCTCGTCTCTGAACATATCGTTTCTCTGTGTCGGGTATTCGTTAATCGTCCATTTGCGTGTGTCGGTGTTGTACCAGGAGAGGGTTGCCTTGTCCCAGGATGCAAACTCGACGATGATCGTGCCGTTTGTTCCGAGCAGCTCGATCTGACGGCGGCGCGGATGATGATAGAAGTCTATATGTACACTCGCTGCAAGACGGTCTTTGAATTTAAAGAGCAGCTCGGCGGTGTCGGGTGAATCCATGCCCATATCGCTGTATGAGCCGTATACCGAATAAACCTCCTCAAGCTCCTGGTTCGCATACCAGAGGGCAAGGTCTATATCGTGTACGATCTCGAATACGCCCGAATATTTGGAATAGTACATATTCATGTAATTCGGCTGTATTTCCGCGAAGGGCTCGCCGACGAACGAACGGACATTGATAAGTCTGCCGATGAGCCCCGATTCTAAAAGCTCCTTGGCTTTGAGAAGTACCTCATGATATCTGAGGCAGAAGCCGACCATAACGAGGAGTCCCTTTTCTTCGGCAAGAGCCTTTAATTCGGCAGTGCCTTCCTCGGCGTTTGCAAGCGGCTTTTCAACGAATACGTGACAGCCTGCCATGAGTGCTTTTTTTGCCATGTCAAGGTGCATTGCGGTGGGGGTGAAGATGAATACTGCGTCGAAATTGCCCGTTTTCAGTGCTTCATCATAATTGTCTGTAAGCGCGATTTCGGGGAACAGCTCCTTCATGCCGTTTCTCTGTTCTTCGCTCGGATCACAAGCGGTCATATGCTTCATACCAAGCTCGGTGAGTACCTGCGCGTGACGTTTACCGATCGAGCCGCAGCCGACGAGCAGGAGATTCAGTTCTTTGTAATCTTTTGTTACTTGCACGTTGAAAAACCTCCGTCAACAGCGATGTTCTGTCCGGTTACGTAAACCGATGCGTCCGATGAAAGATAAATTATAGTTCCGAGAAGGTCGCTCATCATTCTGCCCATTCTTCTCATGGGTGTACGTTTGGAGTAACCGCTGACAAATGCCTCACTCAGTTCACCTCTGTCAAAGCCGCCGGGGGAGATGCAGTTTACGGTGACGCCGTACGGTGCCATAAACGCCGCGAGGTCACGTGTCATACCGATAACGCCGCCTTTTGCCGCTGCGTATTCAACCGGCTGTTCGTTTTTGTTTGCCTCATGATACATATCGCGGTCTCTGCCGACGATTCCGGCGATTGAACCGATGTTTACGATCTTGCCGCTCATCTGCTTTGCCATATATCCGGCAGCCGCTTTGGTGCAGAAAAGTGAACCGGTGAGATTGGTGTCGATCAAGGTCTGAATGTTTTTCGGATCACGCTTTAAGAAGTTTGTGTCGCCTGCTCCTGCTCCTCCACCTGCATTGTTGATGAGGATGTCAATGCGACCGAAGCGTTCAACGGTCTTGTCCATAAGAGCCTGGCATTCGTCGTAGTTACGCTGGTCGAGCGCCATACTCATGACCTCAACGCCCATCTCCTCGGCAAGCTTTTTAGCGGAAGCCTCTGCCTTTTCGATGAAACGGGAGGTTATTACAATTTTACATCCGTATTCAGCGAGTGCGTAAGCAATGTCATAGCCGAGGCCGCTTGCTCCGCCGGTTATAACAGCAACCTTGCCCTGCAAATCGAACAAATTGTGTACGAGATTTTTGTTTTCCATAATTGATTGCATCCTTTCATATATAAATGGGGACTCTGCCGTTTTGTTTTTCGCGGAATATTCAGATGTCGCCAATATTTTTTATAATTTCCACTACTTACATTATCATATT
>JAFTTS010000136.1 GCA_017466685.1 Clostridia bacterium | reverse complement strand
TTCAGCTCCTCCGCCCAAACCGTATTTCATATGGGCGCACCAAAAGAGTTTGATGCCTCCATATGAGATACCGTTTACGGAGGAATATGGTTATGAGTAAAAAACGAAAGAAAGTACAAGCGGAAAAGCTGAATTTTACGCCTGTTTATGTTCTTGGTATACCGGCATCTGTCGCGGTGATCGTAATGGTAGTGGTACTTTCCGTGATGAACGCACCGAAGCAAGGCGAGTTCATACCTCCTCCCTTTGAGGATGCGGCAATGCAGGGCATCCCCGATGTGCCTGAGGAACTTCAGTATTCCTCACCCTATCGGGATGGAATGGCGTACCGATTTTCTGTGTGCGCAAATGTGAAGATGGACGGCAGCAAGGCGGTCGTTTATTTTACGAATGCAGAAGAAAACAGTGTATATTTGAAGCTGCGCGTGCTGGACGAGGACGGAAACATTCTTGGAGAAACGGGGCTTCTGAAGCCCGGTGAATATGTGAAGGGCGTGGAGCTCGACAAGGATCCTTCTGCCGAAGCCACGATCAGCTTGAAAATTATGAGTTATGAGCCTGATACCTACATGAGCGAAGGTTCCGTGATATTGAAAACAGAGATCGGAGAATGAAGCGAAAATACAAACAATAAGTACGGTCAATATGAACTTCACCCCTCTGCCAATTGGCAGAAGGGTGAATTTTTAGTCAGGTGTATAATAGTCGGTAACCGCTTTAAGGTATACTTCGGGATCACCGTTCAAAATAAGTCGGCATACTCCAAAGAAGTATAATCAAGCTCTGACCGCTGATACATATTAACGGCAACTTCATCCTCGACGACGATGTGTCTATCGTAATCACGCTGCAATCTGTGAATTTTAGCTCCACACAGAAATTATCGAAGTTATATTTGCAGGAAATCAGCTTTTTCATAGGAGTTACCTCCCAAATTGTATTGCATATCTCTTGCATAGAGTAGTAACGATTTTTAATCTTTAACATATCAAAACCTCTATTATTGATAATGATTTTGTAATGCGCATATTAATACTAATACCGCAATTTATAAAGTACTGTCGCATAATGTATGATTACATATTTCAAAAGGACAGAAGTGTTTTTATCCCAATAGGTATAAAAAGAATACGGCAGTATAGCGTTCAGCTATACTGCCGTATTCTTACGGCTTGTTTCATATGTTATTCAAGATATCCTTATGACAACCCGCCTAAATCGGGCGGATTTTTTATTTTTGGATTTTGCCCTCTTTGAGCCCATCCGCCATCCCGATCTACGGGATGGCGATGAGTCTGCCATGAAGGCGCAAAATCAGGCAGATTTCAAATAATCAATTATCCACTATTACGTGTTGGAGCTTATCGAACTCGAGCTCGACAACTCCGTCAGAGCAGGTAACGTGGGTCAGAGGTGTATGCATTGTCCAAAGGGGGCTGGATTCTTTTATCAGCTCATGCCACTGCTCTACCGTTCCGGCATACTTGAATTCGGTCACAGAGTCGCATCCAAAAGATCCATTCATCTTTTTAAGTGTTGACGGAAGTGATACGCTCACAAGATCTTGGTTGCTCGCAAAAGCACTGCTTCCAAGCTCGACTACACCCTCGGGAATAACCACGGAAGTAAGACCGGTCTTATTATAAAATGCAAGAGGACCGATTTCCACAATGTTGCCGTCATTGGGAATAACGCTGTCCGCAAAAGCGCACATAAGCCGCTTATCCGCAATTCTGATAAGGCAGTTGCCCTTTTCGGTAAAATACTGATTTTCGGGATCAACCGTGATCTTCGAGAAGTTTCGTCCGCGCTCTTCGTTGAAGAAAATGGGACCATATATCTCGGTAACACCCGCGCCGATATGGAGAGTTTCCATATAATCGCACTGATTGATAACACCGGCATCTACGTATTCAATGCTGTCGGGAACCACTACGTGCTTGATTTCCGGGAACGTGAAGTGATCGGGCGTAATAGTTTCCCCTCTTTCTTCATCCAACCAGACGATCTGATGTTGCAGGCTTTCGATAAATATCATCTTCGTAACGGGCAGACCTTCGTAAACAGAAGCTACGTAAGCAGTTTCGTCCTTACATTCGCCCCAACCGATCATAGAAGCGGTAACGCCGTCCTCGTTGATCATATAGCGAATACCTTCGCTGCCGTGATCATTGAGCGGCTCTGTTTCAAGCACCTGAGATTCCGACTCATTGGAAACGTCGATCTCAGTGTTGCCCGCTCCCGCATTGCCGCCTATGGCAACGCCGAGCATAGGCAGAACGTAATTGACCATCGGAATTGCCGCTCCGAGAAGCAGCGCGCAAGCGGCGATCAGCGCGACCTGACGCACTCCCGAAAAGTGTTTTTTCGGCGCAGAGTTGCTCTTCGGCGCGATCGCTTCGGGTCTGACTCGAGATAAAGTATCCGAGACAAGTCCCTCATCGATATATTCAAGTGCCTCGAGCAGACGCTTTTTGTCATTAAAATTTTGGCTCATACCGTAATTCCCTCCTTTTTCAGCTCCGCGGCGATCTTCGTCCGCGTTCTGTGCAGTGAAACCTTTATCTTACTCTCGCCGAATCCCGTCTGCGCCGATATCTGCGCGAGGCTGAGACCCATCCAATATCGCAAAATAAAGATGTCCTTGTTCGTTCTTCCGACCCTCTCAAGCACACGGCTTATGATCTCGCCCGCGCGGCGAGCCTCAAAGCCCGAAGCGAGATCGGTGCCGTCCTCAACGAGAGTGAGAAATTCCTCGCCCACTATCGCAACTCCGCCTCCGCGCTTCCAAGCGTTCTCGTATCTGGAGATCTCTCGGGCGCGGTTGCGCACGGCTTTGCAGGTGTATGCGCGAAGATCATTCGGTCTCTCGGGCGGGATCGCGTTCCAGAGCGCGAGAAGGACGTCGCTGACGCACTCCTCGGCATCCTCGCGTAGCAAAAGGATATTCGAGGCAATGCTGAGACAAAGCGCGCCGTACTTTTTCTCGGTCTCCGCGATCGCGTTCTCATCCCGAGCAAAGAACAATTCGATTATTTTTTCATCCTTCATCCAAGCACTCCTTTCGATTTGTCCTTTCACTAAACAAGAGATATTTTCCGCCACCGAGGTTACACCTGTTTTTGAATTTTCCGAAGTTTTGTCGACCTGCACAAACAAGAAGGGAGATTTTTGTGCAGGTTGACGTCATTATTTTAGCATATTATTTGTGATTAGTCAACAGATGGAGTGCAGAGTTAAGAATGCAGAATGCAGAGTTAATGAAAATTTCCTCGCACCGCTCGGAAATAATTTTAAAAAAATGCTTTTCGGCTTGCCGAAAAGCTACCTTAACTCTGCACTCTGAACTCTGCACTCTGCACTCAAATAATTCCCCGAGCGTCGATTGACACTCGGGGAAAATATTTATTCTGTTAAATGCTCATCGTCACTCGGGAGCAACGCTGTCACATGCGCGACCTGATCCTCGGGAAGCGAAGCAATAAACTCTTCAAGCTCCTCGCCCGAGAGCGACGCAAGATACGCCTCAAGCTCGGGGTTGGGAAGGCTCATGATGCCGGGAATGGCATCAGAGAGCATACCGCAGACGGTACATCTGTATCCCAAACCCGCAGATACCCACGTATGAGCTTCGGTTGAATCGAAACCGCAGATCGTGCACTCAATAATATGGGAAAACAAATTTCCGGTCTCGATCTCTGAACGGTACAAATGCTGTTCGGCATACGTATATCCGCAATCAACACATTCATAATAGTGATAATTTGCGCTCGTAGTGTAGTAGCAGCTTCCATAATTGTGCTCTTCATAATAAGTATCTCCGCAATCGGCGCAGACAACTTCATGAGACGGTTCGTCGATGTCGGTATAGCTTCCCGGTGTGTGAGGTTCATAAAAGGAATAACAACCGCAAGGGCAACCGATCCAATGCTCTTCGTTGCTGTATTCACCGTACTCCGGTGATTCCCAACATTCGACGGTATAATTACAATCGTAACATTTAACCACGTAATCCTCGTACGCGGCGGAGTACATATAGAGGTCGTGGTCAACGTATTCGGAGTAGTAGCAGTAAATACATTCGATCTCATGACCGCTTGAATTATATGCACCTGTCAGCTCATAGGTGTGAGACTCGAATTCGGAGAAGCAGCCGTCCATACACTCTACGTAATGTCCCATATCGCCGTCAGCTTCGTATTCACGGTCGCAATTGCAACTGATTTCATATGTGCATCCACGACATTTTATAGTATACACATGATTGTAAACTTCTGCAATGTAAATGTCGTGGTCTTCGTATACTGTATATCCGCATCCGCTGCATCTGACCGTGTGTTCTTGATCGGAATATTCGGTATACTGCGGTGTGTGTGCCTCAGACCTGCTAAAACCACAATCTCTGCATGTATATCGATGCTGAGTAGTTGAAACGGTCATACAGTTATTATTGTGTTCCACATATTCGGTATACTGGCATCTACCGCAACCTATGACATGCCTATATGAGTCTACCGATGTATATGTGGTTTCGTGTTCAACATATTCTGTATACTCACATTTGCCGCAACCCTCGATATGCCTATATGAATCTACCGATGTATATGTGGTTTCGTGCTCGCCTTGAGTAT
>JAFTTS010000135.1 GCA_017466685.1 Clostridia bacterium | reverse complement strand
AACCTCCTATAGTAGTACTTTAATTCTACCATAGGAGGCTGTTTTTTTCAATTGTCCGTTTTTAACGGACTTGTTCATTTTTGATATACAGACGGCTTTTTTATAGGTGGGAGCGTCTAACCAAAGTCTTGTCCTCAATCTAACTTTGCCTTGCCCTCAATCTAACTTTGGCTCGCCCTCTGGGAGAGCTGTCAGCGTAAGCTGACTGAGAGGGCAATTTGAAGTATACCGCTTCGAATTTCGCGTAATTCGAGGGAAACAGGAACCAGCTCGCCGCAGGTTCCTACCTCCCTCGAGCTCCCTCCGCCCTCCTTGGCTGCGCCCGACTTGCGCTCAGTTCGCTAACGCTCACAATTCGCTTTGACACCTGTACCCCTCGAGCCGCCACCTTACGAGGGCGGCACTGCTCCCTTGTTTCTTTACTGTAAAAAAGTTAGCCCATGCAGGTAAACTTTATTTCACTGCTCAAATCTAACCTAAAGCCTTCCCTCGGGGGAAGGTGTCGAGCGAAGCGAGACGGATGAGGGGTTACGGCTTCACCTGAATCGAATGCTTGATCAGCGTATCGATGACATCGTAGATTCTCGCACGATCCTTGTCGGAAAGCTTGCTGATCTTCTCGTGCAGAAGCGAATCCTTCACCGCATAGCTCGCTGTGACAACGTCGCATAAAAGCATATCAGCCGATACTTCAAGCGCATTGGCGATGTTGATAAATGTTTCAAAAGACGGTAGCTTTTCACTTCGCTCAATTTGTCCTAAATAATTTAGACTTACGTCTATTATTTCCGCAAGCTTTTCACGAGGCATTTTCTTTGCGGTTCTGTATTTTCGAATGTTTTTGCCGATTGAATTAAGATTCATAAATCATACCACCTATACTATTAGCGTTATATACACACTATTAGTATAGATTCTTTTGGGGATACAGTATACAATATTTCAGGGAGCAACGTCCTTGAAAGTATTGATTTATTCACAATTATATGCTACAATATAATAGAACACAACAAAAAGGAGAAATATCATGAAACGCGAAACGACAGCTACGTTCATAGGTCATAGTCATATTTTCAATCTTGATAAAACACTCATCCGCTCAAAAATAATCGAATTTATCGAAAACGGCGTGACCGATTTTCTGTGCGGCGGTATGGGAGAGTTCGATGTCGCCTGCGCAAATGTCCTTTATGAAGTCAAAACAAAATATCCCGGAATAAAAAGTTACCTTGTTGTGCCCTATAAATCATTCAAGGTCCGTGACAGAATAATATACGATTCCGTTATTTATCCGAGTGCCCTTATAAATTACGATTTTAAAAATGCTATTCCTGCAAGAAATGAATGGATGGTTGATAACAGCGCATATGCACTTTGCTTTGTGACGCATGAAAGCGGCGGTGCGGCGAAAACCTATGCGGCGGCAAAGAAAAAAGAACTTCATATCGTAAATCTCGGAGAATAAAAATATTTTTCAAAAACCCCTTGACAAAACGGGGAAAGCATGGTATAATACCAAGGTACAACAAAGAAGAACTCTCCGTTCTCACCGCCTCAAATTGATGACAGCGGTTAATAAAACCGATAAAATGACACAATAAGTGTCTTATGTCGTGCGGAGGATTCTTCTCCACACGATTTTTTTATTTTAGTTTTGGAGGTGTCCGCAATTAGCACAAAGGAACTGCAGATCAATGAAGAAATAAGGGCAAAGGAAGTCCGTATCATAGGCGATGACGGCGAGCAGATCGGCGTTGTTGCAACATCCAAGGCTCTTGAGATGGCTTATGAAAAGGATCTCGACCTCGTTCTCATGGCACCGAATGCCGAGCCGCCGGTATGCCGTATCATGGATTACGGTAAGTACCGTTTCGAGCGCGACAAACGTGAAAAAGAAGCAAAGAAGAAACAGACCACTGTCGAGGTTAAGGAAATTCAGCTTTCCTGCCGTATCGACACACACGATTTCGAAACCAAGGTTAAGCACGCACACCGTTTTCTCGGTGAGGGCAACAAGGTCAGAGTCGTTGTGAAATTCAGAGGACGCGAAATGAGCCACCAGGATCTCGGCCGCGAAATGCTTGAAAAATTCGAGCAGGCTTGCGAGGGACTCGGCTCGGTTGACAAACGCCCGACACTTGAAGGCCGCTTCATGAGCATGATCGTAAATCCCGTAAAGCAGGCTTCAAAGTAATTGTTTTGCCGTGAATTTAAGCTATCGGCACTGAAAACACGCGTAAGTCCGGCGCATAAAACGGACTGAATACACAAAAGGAGTAAACGAAAATGGCAAAAATAAAGACTCACAAGGCTACAGCCAAGAGATTCTCTCTCACAAAGAGCGGAAAGGTAAAGCTCAATCACACAAATCGCCGTCATAAGCTCGGCCTTAAGACTGCAAAGAGAAAGAGACAGCTCAGAAAGAACGGCTATCTCAGCACTTCAATGGCACCCACCATTGCATCTCTCATCAACAAATAATCACACACAAAGCAGAATTTTTGGAGGATAATATAAAAGGGCAAGAGTAAAAGGCGCGATGATGACTCGCAAGAGAAGAAATAAGATGCTCAAGCTCGCAAAGGGCTACTGGGGCGCAAAATCCAAGCATTTCAAGATGGCTAAAGAGCAGGTAATGAAGAGCGGCAACTACGCTTTCGCCGGCAGAAAGATGAAGAAGAGAGACTTCCGTGCTCTCTGGATCACCAGAATCTCCGCGCAGGCAAAGGTTTGCGGCATGAATTACTCCACTCTTATGCACGGTCTCAAATTAGCAGGCATCGATCTTAACCGTAAGATGCTCGCTGAGATCGCAGTTTCCGATAAGGATGCGTTTGCTGCAATCGCAGAGCAGGCTAAAGCAGCCCTCGCAAAATAATCAACAAGATTTAACCGGCTCGTCCGGTTTTTTCTTTTTAAAGGAGAAGTAAATGGCTTCTTTTTCAGCTGATATCATAGAGAGCAGGTCAAATCCGCTTATCACGCGTATGGCGAAGCTTTCCGATAAAAAGTATCGCGACAGGGAAGGCTTTTTCCGTATTGACGGCGTGAAGCTCTTTTCGGAGGCAGTTTCAAGCGGCGTTCGGATCGAATATATATTTATCGCCGATACGAAGCGCGATAAGTTGACGGGTGAGCTTTCAAGTGAGCTTTCGGCATCTGAAGGAACGGTTATATTCGTTTCGGACGAGGTGCTCGCAAAGCTTACCGATGAAGCGGCACCACAGGGTATCGTTACAGTGGCACGTAAGTTTGACCTTTATGATGCCGATATACCTGCAGACGGTGACTTTCGTGCAATGTATCTTTCGTCGATACGCGATCCCGGCAACCTCGGGACAATGATACGTACCGCTTATGCTTTCGGAGTCGAGCGTATTTATATAAGCTCCGACTGTGCGGATCTCTATTCGCCGAAAACGTTGCGTGCGGCAATGGGAACGGTCTTTCGTCAGCCGATAGCGGTTGTAACCGATGAAGCGGCGTTCGCTGACCATGCACGCAAGGTCGGATGTGAGCTTTATGCGGCGGCACTCAGGCGCGATGCAAAAAAGCTCGGTACATTCGATATGCCAAGTCGTGTCTGTTTCGCGATAGGAAATGAGGGACACGGGCTTTCAGACGAGTTTATAGATGCCTGCAGTGCGACTGTTTTTATCCCGATGACGGAGGGCTGTGAATCGCTCAATGCGGCTATGGCGGCGACTGTAATTATGTGGGAAATGCAGCGCGAAATGCTCGCAAGGGTGAATTGAAAATGAAAACAGCTTTTATTAATGCAAAAATATACAACACCGAAAAGCGTGCGTTTGAGGACGGAACGCTCTATGTAGAGAATGGCATTATAGTCGCTCCTTGTGAGGTTGACGAAACCGTTGATCTCGGCGGCGCTTGTATCATTCCCGGTCTTGTTGACGTTCACACTCACGGACGTATTTTGCTCCGTTGGGACAATGTTGATGCCAATACCGCAATCAAGCTTGCAAAATCTTATGCCGCTGTCGGAACGACCTCTGTGATGGGTACGTTCGGAACCTGCACCTGCGATAAATACGTATATTCCATTGACGGAATCAAGGCGGCAAGACAGCTTCAGAAAAATGAGGCTCTCGGCGCGAACATTTTAGGTGTACATTTTGAGGCACGTTTTCTCAATCCCAAACGCGGAGGTGCACACGAACGTCATCTGCTTTCCGAGCTTAATTCCGAGGAAATGGCAGGGTATATTGATCGCACAAAGGATGGAGACGATTCGGTTTTGTTTCATCTCACCTGCGCTCCCGAAATGGAAAATGGCGAGGATTTTGTCAAGACCTCGATCTCACACGGTGCGACGGTTGGAATCGGTCACAGTGCCGCAACCTATGATGAATGTCTTGACGCAATAAAATGGGGCGCAAAATCGTTCACGCATCTTTTCAATGCCATGACACCTCTTGCTCACCGTGAGCCGGGATGTATCGGTGCGGCGTTTGACACGGATGCGTACACCGAGCTTATCTCGGACGGATGTCACGTTGTTGCGCCGGTCATGAGGACGACCTATCGCCAAAAAGCGGCGGATAAGCTTGTTATTATAACCGATTCAACCTGGGCGGCAGGAATGGCTCCCGGTATCTATGGCGACTGTGACACTCGTAACGGTAAGGTTGGTATCTGGCACGACGGAGTTACAATTAACGGAAGCATTATTGATATGTTTACGGGACTCATGAACTTTAAGGATTTTAACAATATCACGCTTGAGGAGGCTATACCTTATGCGACCATTAATCCTGCACGTATGGTCGGTGCGGATTCGTTCGTTGGTTCGCTTGAGGTTGGCAAGTATGCGGACTTTATTGTGCTCCACGAAGATTATTCACGCGAGAGCGTATACGTCCGCGGCGTAAAACAATAATTATATAAGGAGGTAATTACAATGTGTAATTGTCCGGGTCACGACAAAGGAAAATATTATATAACCACCGCCATCGCGTACGGTTCGGGTAAGCCGCATATCGGTAACACTTATGAGGTTATCATGACAGACGCGGTTGCTCGCCGTAAGCGTCAGGAGGGATATGACGTATTCTTCATGACAGGTACTGATGAGCACGGTATGAAGATCGAAAACCTCGCAAAGGACAAGGGCGTTTCCCCGAAGGAATACGTTGACAATGTTGCAGAGATAATCAAGGGCATCTGGGACGGCGTTGGTGCGTCCTATGACAAGTTTATCCGTACAACCGACGATTATCACGAGGAGACCGTCGCAAAGGTATTCAAGAAGCTCTATGAGCAGGGAGATATCTACAAGGGCTCGTATGAGGGCTGGTACTGCGTTCCCTGTGAGTCGTTCTTCACAGACACCCAGGCAGTTGACGGAAAGTGCCCCGACTGCGGACGTCCCGTTGAAAAAGCAAACGAGGAAGCTTACTTCTTCAAGATGAGTAAATATCAAGATAAGCTCCTTAAATTCATCGAGGAGAATCCCGATTATATCGAGCCCGAGCTTCGCAAGAAGGAAATGGTCAACAACTTCTTAAAGGCAGGACTCCAGGACCTCTGTGTTTCGCGTACCTCCTTTAAGTGGGGTATTCCCGTTGATTTTGATGACAAGCACGTTGTTTACGTTTGGCTTGACGCGCTGTTCAACTATGCGACGGGCGTTGGTCTGCGTATAGACGACGAGGGCAACATTGTCCCGAATGAGGAGTTTAATAAGTGGTGGCCCTGTGACGTTCACGTTATCGGTAAGGACATCATGCGCTTCCATTCGATTTACTGGACGATATTCTTAATGGCACTCGGACTTCCGCTTCCCAAGAAGATCTTCGGTCATCCGTGGTTTAACTTCGGTGCTGATAAAATGTCCAAGTCCAAGGGTAACGTCATTTATGCCGATGATCTCGTAAAACGATTCGGTCTTGACGGCGTACGTCACTACTGTCTTGCCGAAATGCCCTACGCTTCGGACGGAAGCATCACATATGACGCTATAATCGCACGTTACAATGCCGATCTCGCAAACAACCTCGGTAACCTCGTCAGCCGTACACTTGCAATGACACACAAGTATTTCGGTGGTGTCATTCAGGAGCCGAACACTCCCGATGTGCTTGATGACGAGCTGAAGGCAGAGTGTGCACAGGCGGTCAAGGCAGTTGCAGAGAACATGGACAGCTTCCACATTGCGGACGCTTCCGATGCGATCTTTGCGCTCCTTCGCCGTGCGAACAAGTATATCGACGAGACTGCACCGTGGGTTCTTGCGAAGGATGAGGCATCGAAGCCGAGACTCGGTACGGTTCTCTATAATCTGCTTGAAGTTATCCGCGTTGGTGCGGTACTGCTTGAGCCGTTCATGCCAACAACCTCTGCGTCTATCCTCGACCAGCTTGCGACTGATGCGAGAAGTCTTGACTCTGTAAACGAGTTTGGCGGACTCAAGGCAGGCGTTACCGTTGCCGAGGCGAAGCCGCTGTTTGCACGTATTGATGAAGCGAAGATGCTCGCTGAAATCGAGGCTGAACGTGAAGCATGGCTTAAGGCTAACGCTCCCGTGGAGAAGCCCGAGGGATGCGCTATAATCGGTTTTGACGACTTTATGAAGGTTGAGCTTCGTACAGCACAGGTTATCGCTTGTGAGCCCGTTAAGAAGGCGAAGAAGTTACTCTGCCTGCAACTTGATCTCGGATATGAGAAGCGTCAGGTCGTATCGGGTATCGCGCAGTTCTATAAGCCCGAGGATCTCATCGGAAAGAAGCTTATCATGGTTGCGAACCTCGCTCCTGCAAAGCTTTGCGGTGTTGAGTCGAACGGTATGATCCTTGCATCGGGTGAGGAGACTGTACGCGTGGTATTCCTCGATCCCGAGACACCTCTTGGTGAGAGAGTAAGATAATGATATTTGATTTTCAGCCGACACGTGAGCTGCCGATATTTGACACGCACGCTCACTATAACGATGACCGTTTCGCGACTGAAATTGACGGCGGCAGGGACGAGATTCTTGCCGCTCTCTTTTCGCAGAACGTAAAATATATCGTCAACGCAGGAACGAGCATCGAAGCTTCGCGTGAATGTATCGCCATAGCAGAGAAGTATAAACAGGCGTATGCCACGGCAGGTATACATCCCGAGGATGTTCGCCACGGGAATGATATCGACAAGACGATGGACGAGCTTCGGGAGTTGCTTTCCCATCCGAAGGTACGTGCGCTCGGCGAGATCGGACTTGACTATCACTATGAAGAACCGCCGCGTGAGGTTCAGCAGGTGTGGTTTCGCCGTCAGCTTGAGCTTGCACGTGAACTAAAAATGCCGGTTGTCATACACGACCGTGACGCACATGGTGACGTTATGGACATCCTGCGCGATTACCCGGATGTTACGGGAGAGTTTCACAGCTTTTCGGCAAGCGGAGAGATCGCACGTCAGCTTGTGAATCGCGGCTGGTACATTTCGTTTTCGGGCGTTATAACCTTCAAAAACGCCGCGAGACTTGCCGAGATCGTGCCGAGTGTGCCGCTTGATCGCGTTATGATCGAAACGGATGCACCGTATCTTGCGCCCGTGCCGTATCGCGGTAAGATGAACCACTCGGGTTTGATGGAATACACCGCAGTCCGTGCCGCCGAGCTGTACGGTATCAATGTGGAGGAGTTCTGCCGCCATGCATACGAAAACTCGTGCAGGTTTTTCGGGATAAAGGAATAAAAATATAGCCGTCCACTATAAAATGGGCGGCTTTGCGTTTTGTGTACGTATATATGAGATTTTTGAGAAGCAGAGTCGTTTTTTGCGTTTATCTGAAATCGTAATTTGAGAATATTTATCGAGTGTTGATTGAATTTTATTTGTTCAACTTACTTTTCGCTGTATTTATCGAGGCGACCAATAATTTCTTGACCTCAATGCACTTGTCCAGAATATCGCTGTTATCGTAATAACCGCTTTCAATCAAAAGCTCTAACCAATATTCACTTTCCGAACATTCTTTTAACGCGATTTGCAGTTTAGCGATAAAATCGGCAGTTCCGTGTCCGTAAAATGCCTCGCGGATATTCGCACCAATACTGGTTCCGCTGCGAATCAACTGATTTGTCAGCACACTTTCTTTTTGTCTCTGTCCTACATGAGTATTGGTATGCATAAATCACCTTTTTATTCATTTTTGGTGAATACCCAATAAAAAGGAGCAAGATATATTTCAACCTTGCTCCTATGGGATATATGCTATTTAGTTCAACAAATTGGGATAGATTTGAAATCAATAAACTGCAACTTATCGCTACAATCTTACAATAATTTATTCCAACCTTCTAAAATTACCGAGTGTCCAACAATATAAGTTTCTCGAAATGTATTAGCTATCTCACTAGGACAGTTATGAATTTCATTAGGATAATCCATGCAAAGCTTAGTGTATTCTTCCTCACTTATTTCTACATTAACGTAGTAATCGTCATTTTGGCTTGGTTTTCCGAAATACGCGAAATGTTGTTTTTTTCCATCAACGGTTCTAAATCCGTATCCAAACTTTATTCCTTTAGAAATTATCTGAAAACCATATTGACTGTCGTTACTTAATTTCATACAATTATACTCCTTTGTCAAATTCCAATTTTTGCCTATATTATATCATACTCATGTAGGACAGAGACTTCTTTTTTATTCTGCTTCACACAATTGCAAACCTTGATTATCTGTAATGCAAACTCTTTAGACTTTGTAATCAACGGACTGTCAGCCATAACCTTACTGCCTTTCTTCCTAATGCCTTAATTATATATATACCTATATACCTCTTT